>NZ_NXGV01000004.1 GCF_002407605.1 Marinobacter sp. ANT_B65
ACTCACCCGTCCGCCGCTCGACGCCTGGTAGCAAGCTACCATCGTTTCCGCTCGACTTGCATGTGTTAAGCCTGCCGCCAGCGTTCAATCTGAGCCATGATCAAACTCTTCAGTTTAAATCATACAAGAATCCGAAGATTCTTAATTCTTGCTCAAGACAAAACTCAATTTTCGACGAGTCGCTTGCCTTGGTATTTCTTGTCGAAATACTCCAGCCAGCGCCCACACGAATTACTTGGTCAATTTGTTAAAGAGCGTTTGAGCCGTTGCTCAATCAAGGAGGCGTATTCTACATTGAATGCCGACCCTGTCAACTGTTATTTTGAAGAACTTTAAAAGCTATTTCTTCAATACTTTCAAACAGTTATTTCTCTCAAAACACTCCGCTGTTCCGGTGTGTCCCTCAAGCGAGATGCGCATTCTACAGACCCACACAGATCTGTCAACGGCCATCTCGAAAAAACTCAAAATAACCTTAAATTGGTTACGCAATGATCAGAATACGGGCTATTTTCTTCTTCCCGGCCTGGATTACGCAACTATCACCCTCTACAAACGCGCGATCGCCCTCAAACTTCTGGCCATCCACGAAAACAGCACCCCGCCCGAGAACATCTCTCGCTGCTGCTCCATTCTTAACAAGACCTGCAAGCCGCAACACCGAGGCCATCAAAACCTCTGACTGACCATCCAGCGAAACCTCAACCAATGGAACATTCTCCGGAATCTCTCCGAGCGCAACCCGATTGCCCGCAGACTTATGAGCCGTTTTCGCAGCATCCTCATCATGAAACCGGGCGATGATCTCCTCTGCCAAAAGCTTTTTATAATCCTGAGGGTTAGCTCCGGCATTCACCGCGCCCCTGAACTCATCTACCTCTGCAAGGGGACGGAAGCTCAATAGCTCAAAATAACGCCACAACAATTCATCTGGCACAGACAGGAGCTTGGTATACATTTCACCAGGGGAATCATTGACACCAATATAGTTACCCAAAGATTTGGACATCTTCTGTACGCCATCCAAACCCTCAAGGATCGGCATCGTGAGCACCGCCTGAGGGCGCTGACCATAATGCTTCTGCAGAATACGCCCCATCAGAAGATTGAACTTCTGGTCTGTACCCCCCAACTCAACATCAGCCTCCAGCGCCACTGAGTCGTAACCCTGTATCAAAGGATACAGAAACTCATGAATAGCAATCGGCTGTTCGGAGCTGTACCGTTTAGTAAAGTCATCCCGCTCCAGCATCCTTGCGACCGTATACTGACCGGCCAGACGAATCATGTCCGCCGCTGTCATTTTCCCCATCCATTCAGAATTGAAAACAACCCGCGTTTTTTCTCGGTCCAGAATCTTGAAGACCTGCTCTTTATAGGTAACCGCATTCTGCGCCACCTGCTCATCCGTCAGCGGCGGCCGGGTAGCACTCTTACCAGAGGGATCACCGATTTTCCCGGTAAAATCGCCGATCAGAAAAATCACCTCATGACCAAGATCCTGAAACTGACGCAACTTGTTAATGAGAACAGTGTGCCCAAGATGGAGGTCGGGAGCAGTCGGATCGAAACCCGCCTTAATCCGGAGAGGACGACCTTCCTTCAGTTTTGCTATCAGATCGCCTTCCGGAATCAGCTCGTCTGCGCCTCGCTTGATAATAGCCAGGACTTCATCAATAGATGCCATGAATTACCCGTCCCCAGTCAGTTTCACAAAATTATCTGTTACAGACCTCTACAAAAGAAATCTGTGAGTTACCCGGCGCCCTGCTAATGTGTAGGTGTTCAGTTTTTAAACAAAACCTGACAGACAGAGCTGGCGCATTATATCAACGACGCCGCAAGAAATCCGGCGGGCAATACAACAACCGTAATGTTCTGTGCTGTTCCACATGCTTTTAATACGGTAATCTGTCGTTTCATACCTGAACAACAGCTTTAATTAGGTAGCTCAACCTGCCGGAATACCGATTAAAACGGATGCGATACGTGCTGAAAATGTTCCCCAAAATCCATATTACTATTGCCGCTGCTGCAACCATTGTAGTGACCGCCGCTCTGTTGATGAGCCCCAGCTCAGATGTTGAGGCAAACCGGATGTCCTACTCTATAGACCTGGAGCAGGGAAACGCATCGGAGATCATCTCGAATGCAACGCCGCAAGAACCCGCTGCAACTGGAGAGCGAATTATTACCGTTGCCGCCAGCCAGGCAGACGCTATCCCGAAAACGGAGAACCCGGCTAAGAATGAGGCAAAACCACGCATAGCATGGCAAACATTCGACATAAAGCCTGGCGACACCCTGTCTTCCCTCTTCAAAAAAGCCGGCTTCAATGATGGGATCATGCTCTCCGTTATCCATGGCGAGGGCGAAGCCGATAAACTGCAACACCTTTACGCAGGAGAAACAATCCGGTTTGCCACGGACAGCCAGGGCGAGCTTGTTGCTATCGAGCTCCAGCGCAGTTTGTTGGAATCATTAAAGATAGTGAAGCAGGACGGGTCGTTTGAAGGCGAAACGAAAATGCGTGAGCCTCAGTCCAGACCTGCATTTGCTTCAGGTACAATTGATGGTTCGCTTTATCTCGCTGCCCGCGAAGCTGGACTTAACGATCGCCTGACGATGGAGCTTGCCGGGATTTTCGGTTGGGATATCGATTTTGTCTACGACGTCCGCAAAGGCGATCAGTTTGAAGTGGTCTATGAAGAGTTATACCTGGACGGGGAAAAGTTCAGTACTGGCCGTATCCTGTCAGCCCGCTTTATAAACCGCGGCAAGGAAAACATCGCTCTTCGTTATACCGACAGCAAGGGCAACACTGATTACTACACCCCGGACGGAAAAAGTATGCGCAAAGCTTTCTTGCGCACACCTATAAACGCCAGGGTATCTTCAGCATTTAACCTTCAGCGCCGCCACCCTGTGCTTGATGTTGTTCGCCCTCACGAAGGTACGGACTATGCCGCCCCCCCAGGCACCCCAATCAAAGCTGCAGGTAATGGGCGGGTGCAGTTTGCTGGCTGGAAAGGCGGGTATGGCCGCACAGTCATCCTGAAGCACGGCGATAATATAACAACCCTCTATGCGCACATGAGCCGAATAGGCAAGAACATGAAAAACGGGTTGCGCGTCAAACAAGGCGACACCCTCGGCTATGTTGGCTCGTCCGGCATGGTCACCGGCCCTCACCTGCACTATGAGTTCCGGGTCAACGGCTCTCCACGCAACTCCAGAACTGTGAAGCTCCCGGACGCCCAGCCTGTTCCGGCATCTGAACTGGCACGGTTCAAGAAGATTACCGGGCAGCAAGTTGCACAGTTTGAAGCATTCAGAAGCAACTATCAGCACCTTGCTTTGGCCTCGGAAGACTAAACTCCGTGGATACCTGGATAGGACTTATGTCCGGCACCAGCATGGACGGCATTGACGCCGTGCTGGTGTCCTTTCAGGACAATACTCTCTGCATCCACGAAACATTCTCCAAGCCATACCCCGAAGAACTGCGCCAACGGTTGTTACTTGCAAGCCAGAATCACGCAACCCCAGACGAAGTTGGCGAACTGGACACGCTGACAGGCGTGCTGTTTGCAGAGACAGCAGAACAGCTTATTTACAACTGTAGCCTGGACCACTCTTCAATTCGTGCAATCGGCAGCCACGGCCAGACACTACGTCATCAGCCCTCAGGCCCGAGCCACTTTTCTCTTCAGGTAGGCAATCCCTCCATCATTGCGGAAAAAACCGGCATCACAACCATAGGTGATTTTCGTAGTCGGGACATGGCTGCAGGTGGGCAAGGAGCCCCACTGGTTCCCGCCTTCCACAAGCATTTCTTTGGCTCTGGAAGCGAAGACCGGTGCATTCTGAACCTTGGTGGAATCGCAAATATAACCTGGATTCCATCCAGCTCCGGCCGCCCTGTAACAGGATTCGATACGGGACCGGCAAATGCCCTGATTGATGCCTGGTGTCATGACCAGACCGGACGACTCTATGATGAAGATGGCCGATGGGCCCAGGAAGGCATTGTCCAGCAGGCACTACTTACCGACATGCTGTCGGACGCTTACTTCGAGCGTCCGGCACCCAAAAGCACAGGCAAAGAGAAGTTCAATCTCGACTGGATTAAAACCGTGGTAAAACGACATGGTGAAATCCGGCCAGAAGACGTGCAACGCACACTGCTACAACTGACAGTAATAACGGCAGTCCGGCAAATGCCGCAGTCTCCGGCCATGGCTGTTTATGCCTGCGGGGGAGGGACACGAAACCGGCTACTGATGAAAGAACTGGCTTTGGCGCTCAGCCCTGTCCGTTTACTCGATACCGCAGAACTGGGGCTTGATCCCCAATGGGTAGAGCCAACGGCGTTTGCATGGCTGGCCAGGCAAACAATGGAAGGCAAGCCGGGAAATCTGCCAGAGGTAACCGGAGCAAAAGGGCCCCGTATACTTGGCGCGATATACCCGGCCTGAGCCAGCAACGTCTTTCTGAGCGACCGGTGCTTTCAATAGTTCTCAGATAGTAAATGAACTTCCACAGCCGCAAGTAGAGCTGGCATTCGGATTCTGCACCACAAACTGAGAACCCTGGAGACCTTCCTGATAATCAATGGTGGCACCCACAAGATACTGGTAACTCATAGGGTCTACCAAAAGAACGGCTCCATCCCGCTCCACAACCGTGTCTTCTTCATCCTGACTCTCATCGAATGAGAACCCATACTGAAATCCGGAACAGCCACCACCTGTGACGAACACGCGAAGCCTGAGTTCGGGATTCCCCTCTTCCTCAATCAATTCGCGTACTTTGCCGGCCGCACTGTCGCTTAAGAACAGTGGTACTGCCATTTGCTGCTGAACTACACTCAAGTTCGCCTCCGGATTACCTGATACAACTATGGGGATTATGGTATTCCTGAGTAAAACAATCAACTATTCAGATTTTCCACCAGCATGCTCCGCCAGTTCGCTGACGTCATCATCAAGCCTGGCACCGCCGGAGTTGGCGGCTGGTGTTTTATCCTGCGTCAGCAGTCCGGAAGGCTCACGCTGATGGACAAGATTGCCGTTTACCGACGCTCCCATGGCCATCTGGATAAGATTGTAGTACACGCTTCCGTTGACAGCGGCCTTCTCCGCCAGCTCCAGATGAGCAGACGCATAGACATCGCCATGGACCGTACCATTGATAATCACGTGAGGCGCAGAAATGTCGCCGGTAATCTCCCCCACCTCCGACACGCGCAAGACCGCATCACTGCCGTCCTCGGCTAATACCTTGCCACGAATATGGCCATCAACATGCAAGCCGCCAGAGAAATGCACATCACCTTCGATGGTCGTTCGTGACGAAATCAAAGTGTCAAAGTTCCCAGTTGGCCGGCGGGGCTTCTGTTTTTTCTTGCCTAGCATTTCTAGTTCTCCGTTAAATCGTCCCAGTTGAATGTGCGTTCAGCCTGCGAGGATTTGCGCCCTTCAGCCTGAGCAACCACTTGTACTTCAAGTGGTTCGAAATCATCAGGCAGCGCCAGTCTGCCTTCCACGTCCTGAAAGTACCGAAACCGGAATTTCACGCCAAGATCCTGAATTTCCTGCGACAAATCGCGCAGCGCAATAACTTCCTTCTTGTCGTCACGCATGCCAATTATGTTAACGGCCACGACGCCCGAAATATAACTCTTGTTATTGCCTACCTGCGTCAGCACCAACTTGAAACTGTAAACGCCGGACTGGCGATCGCTGGCCAGCGAAAAGCGGTCCACCTGCAATCCCTTGCTTGTCTCTGATGGAGCCATAATATTTTTGTAGAAAGTCAGGTCAGATTGCAGGGCGCTGACACGGGTCTCCAGATCCACTATGGTTTTCCGGGCCTGTTTCAGCGCCTGTTCATCCATTAACTGGCCTCGTTCGAGATTGACCAATTGCTGTAGTGCCTCACTATGGCTGGCTTCCAGCGCAGTGATCTTATCCTCCAGCCGCTCACTGGATTCTTCAGCACTGGTGAAACGATAACCGCCCTGCACCACGCCAACTGCATAACCAACCACTGCAGCCACTAATGTAAACACCAACAGAATCAACGACCGTCTCAGCCGGTACCCCGGCCGGTGGCGGATAACCACATACTCCTCCGCCGGTTTACGCTGTTCGCTCACTAGCATTCCTCAGGGCAGTAATGCAGGCGCGTCAAGACCCTGCGTTTCTTTGAGACCAAGCATTATGTTCATATTCTGAACAGCCTGACCCGCAGCACCTTTAACCAGGTTATCTATAACAGACGAAATGATAACAATGTTGCTCTGCTCCTGCCGGTGCAGCGCCATACGACACAGATTCGCTCCCCGCACACTGCGGGTTTCCGGATGGCTGCCGAAAGGCATCACATCAACAAACGGCTCATCCCGATACCGTTCTTCGTACAGCAGTTGCAGGCGATCAAAATCAGCCGGGTTCTTCAACTCCGCATATAGCGTTGCCTCTATGCCCCGAACCATCGGCACAAGGTGCGGTACAAAGGTTACACCGGTTGCAGTGCCGGCGGCGGCAGACAAGCCCTGCCGGATTTCCGGTAAGTGGCGATGACCCGATGCACCGTAGGCCTTGAAGCTTTCGCTGACCTCACCGTACAGCATGCCGATCTTGGCCTGCCGGCCACCGCCACTGGCACCGGATTTTGCGTCGGCAATCAACCGGGACGGATCTACAAGCCCTTTTTCCAGCAAAGGCAAAAAGCCAAGCTGGACTGCCGTCGGGTAACATCCAGGATTGGCAACCAACTGAGCCCTGGCAATCTCATCCCGCACAACTTCCGGTAATCCGTATACTGCCTTTTCAGCCCATTCGGGGGATTCGTGTGGCATTCCGTACCATTCGGACCACACATTAAGGTCCTTCAGACGGAAATCTGCAGAGAGGTCAATTACCCGGACACCGGATGCCATAAGCTCGGGGATCATACGCATGGCAACGCCATGGGGCGTCGCAAAAAACACCAGGTCACACTGCGCCAGAACACTGGGATCAGGCTCTGAAAATGCCAGGTCGAAATGCCCGCGGAGATTCGGGTACATTTCGGCCACGGGCATCCCTGCCTCTGACCGGGAGGTAATACAACTCACCGTAACTTCAGGGTGAACGGCGAGAATTCTGAGCAGCTCGACGCCGGTATACCCGGTGCCGCCAACGATACCTACTTTAATCAACTTACTCTCCAGCGACGTCGTATCAGGACTTGGAAGTGAATCTCTTATACTATCATGATAAACCAACGACTTATTGCAGCTTGCAGGACGACGGTTACAATGTTGTCAGAAACCCTCTGGCAGGCCACCCTCTTGTTCCGGAACACCGGCATCCATGAATAAATTCTGGCATAAGATTGGCGAAAAACTGATCACGGCATTCCCGCCAAGATTCTCCGGCGTAGATTCATTACCTCAACTGGCCATCCTCGGTCTGCTATCGGGGCTGGTTACCGGTGCAGTCATTCTGATTTTCAGGCTGGCCATCGAGTGGCCCCTGGAACACTTTCTGCCAGGCGAGGGGTCAGAAGCATTTGAGAGTCTGGACATTCTTACCCGGGGGCTGCTCCCCCTGGCGGGGGCTCTTGGCCTCGGTCTGTTACTTCACCGTCTGGCAACTCAGGACCGGAAGGTAGGGGTTGCTCACGTCATGGAGCGCCTGAACTACCACCAGGGTTACATCACTATGAGAAGCGCTGTTATCCAATTCATTTTGGGCGTAACAACCGTCGTCACAGGACAATCCGCAGGCCGTGAAGGGCCGGCCGTGCATTTGGGAGCTGCGTTTTCGAGTTTGATGGGGCAGTGGATGCGGCTACCAAACAACAGCATCCGCACGCTGGTTGCCTGTGGATGCGCTGCAGCCATTTCCGCATCATTCAACACGCCGATTTCCGGAGTTATTTTTGCCATGGAAGTGGTGATGATGGAATATACCATTGCAGGCTTCACCCCCATCATTCTTGCAGCTGTCAGTGCTGCTATCGTAACCCAGGTCGTATACGGCACAGAGCCAGCGTTCAGCGTTCCGGCCCTGACAATGAACTCGCTGCTGGAGATACCCTGGATTCTGGTTATTGCCATCGTTATTGGTATCGCTGCAGCGCTTTTCATCCGCCTGGTCGATTCCATGGGACGCTTCAATGACCGCCCCATTTTCCTCCGCGTGATTATTGCCGGCGTTCTGATGGTTCCTGCCGCGATACTGGTGCCTCAGACCATGGGAATTGGCTACGACACGGTCAATGAAACCATAAACGGCGAGCTCGGCTTCTGGCTGTTACTGAGCGCGGGAGCGGCCAAACTTGTGATCACAGCCCTGACTGTAGGGTTGGGTATGCCAAGCAGCATTATCGGTCCAACACTGTTCATGGGCGCCACCCTTGGTGGAGCCATGGGACTGATAGGCGCCGAGATCATACCCGAGCATGCGTCATCTGTGGGTTTTTACGCCATGCTCGGGATGGGCGCCATGATGGGCGCAGTGCTGCAAGCGCCGCTGGCTGCGCTCATGGCGCTGATGGAGCTGACCCGGAATCCACACATCATTCTCCCGGGCATGCTTATTATCACTACATCCACCCTCATCACGAGCGAGGCATTTGGACAAAAGTCCCTGTTCCTTACGGTTTTGAAAAGCCAGGGTCTGAGCTATCAAAGTTCACCGGTTATTCAGGCCCTGCGCCGGGTATCCGTGGCCGCGATCATGGACAAAAGCATTCTGCGCATCGAAAGGCACCTGACAACCGAGGAGGCCCGGAAGGCCCTGAAAGCGGAGCCTAAGTGGCTGGTGGTAGAGGGCAGCAACGGGCCAACCTCCCTGTTACCCGCAGTCGATCTGGCGCGGTATCTGGAAGACCACGGCGAAGTGGCTGCAGAGAACGATGCTGAACAGCCAAAATCCATTGATCTGATGGATATCCCGGCTAACCGTCGTGATATTGCACCCGTGCAATATCAGGCCACGCTCGAAGAAGCCCTGCAGGAATTCGAAACGACAAGCGCCGAAGCTCTGTATGTACAACGCCATGTGGCGCCAATGATTCAACGGATTTATGGTGTCGTGCTTAAATCCGATATCGAAAGTTATTACCAATATCGACGGAGCTGATCAATGTTGTGGGTTAAAGCCTTTCACATAATATCTCTGGTGTGCTGGTTTGCAGGTATTTTTTACCTGCCCAGACTGTTTGTATACCATGCTGCCTGCGAAGATAAACCCGGACGTGAGCGCTTCAAAATCATGGAAAGGAAGCTCTACCGGGGCATTACCACCCCGTCGATGATTGCCACTGTGATATTTGGTATCTGGCTGCTCAGTTATAACGTATCAGGCTATTTCAGCCAGGGCTGGCTGCATGTAAAACTGGTTCTTGTGGCACTACTGATTGTCTATCACTTTTATTGCGGTCATCTGGTCAAGGTGTTTCGAGACGACCAGAACACCCGTAGCCATGTCTTCTACCGCTGGTTCAATGAACTGCCCGTATTCATTCTGCTGGCCGTTGTTATCCTCGCTGTCGTTAAACCTTTTTAGGGAGTTTTAGCCATCAAACATTACACTCGCCCTCAGGTACTTGTTCTTTCCGGCCTGGACCCCTCCGGCGGCGCCGGCATTCAGGCCGACATCCAGGCCATCACGTCACTGGGGTGCCACCCATTGCCGGTACTTACCTGCCTGACTGTTCAGGACACCCGCAATGTTTACGATGCCGAGGCCGTCAACCCGGAACTGATTCGTGAACAACTCCGGTGCCTCTCCGAAGATGTCCCCATTCACGCTGTCAAAACCGGGGCCCTTGGCAACGCCGCAGTAGTCGATGTGCTCGCGGAGTTTCTTGAGAATTACCCTGACATCCCGGTTATCACCGATCCGGTAATCAAGGCAGCGGGCGGCGGCGATCTTGCAGATGACGACCTGCTTTCAGCCATGAAAAAGCGACTGTTCCCCCTGGCTGAAATGATAACTCCCAACGGCGTAGAGCTGGCTCTGCTGGGAGAGAATGACAATCCCGATGAGGCTGCACGCAGGCTAATTGAGGAAGGGTGCACATCGGTGCTTGCAACCGGAGGCCACGGAACCGGCGTTCGCATCACCAATACACTTTACACCTATTCTCCAACCCCGATGTCGTGGAACATAGAGCGTATTGGAGGCGAATATCATGGCACCGGCTGTACGCTCGCAGCAGCTATTGCGGCAGGGCGAGCTCAGGGGTTATCCCCCCGTGCCGCAATTTCCCAGGCTCAAAACTACGTGCATCGCACGATCCTGCACGCACTTGAGGTGGGCAGGGGACAGCCAGTTCCAGACCGGGGCATTTTGTGGGAACGATGAAACCCCGCGTGCCGACAGGGCTTTACGCAATTACCGATAGCGGACTTACACCTCCTGCAACACTGGTTGCGTCCGTGGAAGCGGCGATTCTGGGTGGCGCAGTGATGGTACAATACCGTGAAAAGCTCGCCCCGATGGCGGAGCGCCTGGCCCAGGCCAGAAGCCTGCAATCAGTATGCTCTGCAGCTGGAGTACCATTACTTATTAATGATGACGCCACCCTCGCCAAACGGGTAGGTGCTGCAGGGGTTCACCTTGGCCAGTCAGATGGCTCTGCCTCTGAGGCCCGCCAACTGCTCGGCTATGACGCCATCATCGGCATTACCTGCCATGCAGACCCTGCACTTGCAAAGACCGCCATGGAGGCCGGAGCAGACTACCTGGCCTTTGGCCGTTTTTTTAACTCATCAACCAAGCCCGAAGCCCCTGCAGCTCCTACCGGCATACTGGCTCAAGCAAAGCGCTTCAACCTGCCAGTTACTGCTATTGGCGGTATCACCACAGAAAACGGTGAGCAGCTGATCCGGGCTGGCGCCGACCTGTTGGCCGTTGTCGGCGGGCTTTTTGGGGATAGCCCCGAAGCCATCAAGCAAAAGGCACAGGAATTTCAAAGGCTGTTTACCAGCCACCACCCTCTCTTTTCGACCCCCGATAACAGGAGCTCTCAAAAATGACGCACTCCGAAACCCTATTCGAACAGGCTCAAAAATATATCCCTGGCGGCGTAAACTCACCCGTCCGTGCATTCCGCGGCGTGGGCGGCACCCCGATCTTTTTTAACCACGCCCAGGGTGCTTACCTGTACGACGAGGATGGCAAGAAATATATCGATTACATTGGCTCCTGGGGCCCAATGATTCTTGGCCATTCGGAACAGCGCATTAAAGATGCCCTGCACGCTCAGGTTGATCAGGGTGTCGGCTATGGGGCTCCTACCTCAATCGAAACCGATATGGCACGGAAAGTCTGTGAACTGGTCCCGTCGATTGATCTGGTCCGCATGGTGAACTCCGGTACAGAAGCCACCATGAGCGCTATTCGTCTGGCCCGCGGCTTCACCGGGCGCGACAAGATCGTGAAATTTGAAGGTTGCTATCACGGTCATGCGGACTCTCTGCTGGTGAAGGCTGGCTCCGGGGCGCTGACTCTGGGCGTACCCAACTCACCTGGTGTTCCCGCCAGCCTGGCCGAACTGACACTGACTCTGGACTTCAATGATATTGAGGGCGTCCGCGAGACCTTCAGTAAAATAGGCGACCAGATTGCCGCTATCATCGTAGAGCCTGTGGCAGGCAACATGAACTGCATCCCGCCAGTTCCTGGCTTCCTGGAAGGGCTGCGGGAAGTCTGCGATGAGTACGGAACCGTGCTGATTTTCGATGAGGTAATGACCGGATTCCGGGTATCTCTGGGTGGGGCTCAGGGCCTGTATGGCGTATCTCCGGATCTGACGGCACTGGGCAAAGTTATCGGTGGAGGCTTGCCCGTTGGCGCTTTCGGCGGAAAACGGGAAATCATGGAACACATAGCTCCTCTTGGTCCGGTTTACCAGGCGGGCACACTGAGCGGAAATCCCCTGGCCATGTGCGCTGGCCTCGCCACATTGAATGCTATTTCTGAGCCGGGCTTTCATGACCGTCTGGCACAAAAAACGCTTGCGGTACGGGACGGCCTCAAGTCAGCTGCGGATGCAACAGGCATACCCCTCACTGTTCAGGGCGCTGGAGCCATGTTCGGTTTCTTTTTCACGGATCAACCCAGCATCACCCGCTTTGATCAAGTGATGAAGTGCGACGTGGAACGCTTCAAAAAGTTCTTCCAGGGCATGCTTAAAGAGGGAATTTACCTTGCCCCCTCTGCATTTGAGGCCGGCTTCACCAGTGCGGCACTAACGGATGAGGATATTGCCGAAACGGTCAGAGCAGCGAAAAAAGTGATGGCTACTCTCTAACGGCTACTCATTTAAAAATGATCTGGCGGGCTAAACGCCAGATACTGCACTGCTGGCGCCGCTACTCCCTGCCTGGAAATTTCCAGGCAGGGACATAAGGCAATATATCCACTACAGGGCAGAGGCCCGCTCTTCTGCCTGACTGGCCCCCGCTACGTTACCCCGGGCCCGACGTATATCCGCCAGCAATAACCAGCCCGCACGCTGCAGCCGGGCATCATTCCCCGCCAGCGACAACCCCTTAAGCGTAAACTGCTCTGCCGTGCCAAGCTTGTTGCCAGCCACGTATGCTTCCGACAGTTTGAAGTAAACCTCCGCCGACCTTGGCGCGATGCGTTGCGCACGTTCCAGCCGCACAATCGCGCCCTCGGCATTGCCATTACTCAACAGGCGGTCTGCCTCACGCACCAGGCTCAACGCAGCTGGTGACAGCTCATCCCCGGCATCACTGTAGCTGGGCTTGCTACTACGCGGAGCCTGTTCCGGCTTACGGACCTCCGGCTGCTCACTTTTTCGCCAGACCTGCGGCTTTTCGTTATTCTCCGTAGTACGTGGTGGCTCCGGGGCGCTGGAAGCTTCTCCGCCTGCAGGCACATAAACAGAACCACCCGGGCCGGAGGCACACCCAGCCAGACTCAGTAACGCCAGGACCATACCCGTATTAAGAATACCTTGCCTACTCATTGGAACAACCCTTCAAACCAGCCTCGAATTTTCCGTTCCAGAGTACCAGAGCAGGACACTTTCTGTGTCGGCTCACTACCCGATATAAACGGCATAAGACGCGCATTATCGCAATACTCGTCAGTTAATGCCTGCATTTCAGGATTTACCCAGTGATAGCTCACGCCATCGGGAACCACCGGAGAAAAACCGTGCTGGGGAACCTGAGCCATAAAGCGGGACCATACAGGCAGGGCTCCGGTGGCTCCGGTCAGTGCCGTTGGGCCATTATCGTCACGCCCTACCCAGGCCACCGCCAGCAAGTCGCCACTGAATCCTGCGAACCAGGAATCACGACCATCATCGGTTGTTCCTGTTTTACCAGCCAGCGTCAGTTCTTTTGGAAGCGAATAGTAAGCCGAGCGCCCGGTACCTTCCTGCATGGTTTCCTGCATTGCGTACTGCAGTAAATGCACGGCTGCAGGATCTGCAACCTGGTCCACTTCCAGGCTATAGCGTGAAAGCGCTTTGCCATCGGAATCAGTCACTTCCCGGATGGTGCGCAGGGGCGTATTAAATCCCGAGGTGGCCAACCCCTGATAGATCTGGGCTACAGTTACCGGACTCATGGCAACCGAACCAAGCAGCATTGAGGGGTATTCCGAAATAGGTGTAACCACACCAAAAGCTCGCAGGGTCTCGCGGACAGCAGGAACGCCAACATCCAGACCTACCCGCACTGCCGGCAGATTGTATGAGCGAGAAAGGGCAAGATGCAGAGGAACCTCTCCGCGTTCTTTACCGTCATAGTTTTTGGGCTCCCAGCGCTTGCCATCATCGAATTCCAGAGCGAAGGACTTGTCGAGCACCGGGGTCATCAGGGTATAGCGTTCCGGCTGCTCCAGTGCAGTCAGGTATGTAAAGGGCTTGATCAGCGAGCCAATCGGACGGTGGGCATCCAAAGCCCGGTTGAACCCCGCAAACTGAGGATTTTTTCCACCAACAAGTGCCAGGACCTCGCCGGTATCTTTGGACGTTACTACAAGAGTTGCCTCCAGAGCCTTAGCGGTATCGCCGCGGGCCAGCCGGGGCACTGTATCCGTAATGGCATATTCGGCAGCATACTGAATAGCCGGATCAAGGGTAGTAAATATGCGAAGCCCTTCGCTGCGCAGGTCCTCTTCCCTGTAATCACGCGCCAGGTGACGCCGTACAAGATCGATGTAGGCAGGATAACGGTTTTCAGAGTACGACGGCTTTGCGCTGACTCCCAGCGACAGGCCGCGCGCGCGCGCGGCTTTCGATGCATCAATGAGGCCCGCTTCTTCCATCTCACTGATAACCAGATTCCGGCGCTGGGTAGCTCGCTCCGGGTGCCGGCGCGGATTATAGTAGCTCGGACCTTTGACCATACCCACAAGCAGAGCAATCTGATGCACACCCAGATCTCTCAGTGACTCACCAAAATAAAACTGGCTGGCAAGCCCGAACCCGTTAATGCTTCGGGTGCCCGCCTGGCCCAGATACACCTCGTTAAGATAGGTTTCCAGGATGTCGTCTTTCTCGTAATGCAGCTCGAGCAGGATCGACATTAACGCCTCATTTCCCTTTCGCAACAGCGTCTGATCCCGGGTAAGCAAGAAGTTTTTTACCAGCTGCTGAGTCAGGGTACTGCCACCCTGGACGATCTGCCCGGCGCGCAGATTCGCCAGCATGGCCCGGGCGATAGAGGCCGGTGCGATTCCGAAGTGATCGTAGAAATTCCTGTCTTCCACCGCCATAAGTGCAGCTGGCAACAGAGAAGGAACATCATCCAGGCGCACAAGAATCCGGTCTTCCTTGTGGGCGGGATAAATTCCGCCGATGCGGGCCGGCTCCAGCCGCACGATTGCCGCGCCATCTCCGGCCAGGACAGAAAAATCCTGAACCCTGTCACCATAAATGTTCAGTGAAAGCTTCCGCCGGGGCTCGTCCCCGTCAGGAAAGCGAAAGCCCCGGGTACTGATAATAAAATGCCCGCCATTGCGGAGATAACTGCCAGGTTTCGCGCCATCACCTTTACGATAGCCAGATAGTGCCAACTCCCGTTCCAGTGCCCCGGAACTCACACCAGCGCCGTCATAAAGTTCCATAGGGCGGGCATAAACCCGCGATGGCACTTCAAACCTCCGTCCTTCAAACCGGTCAGTAACGACTGCATCGAGATAGACCATCCAGCCCGCCAGCAACACAAACCCAATGGCGGAAACACGGACGACCATTTTCCAGAACCAGGAGCCACGCTCTTTCCGGTTGTTTTTGCTTCGGGATTTTCTATTTGGTTTCGAGGGGGATCTGTTTTTTTTCATGGCTGGATTATAACGAAGCCTGCACGACATAAGGCAGACCAACTGTGTGTTATTTCTGTAACCTCCCCGCTATGATAGGACAATAGAAATCAATGAGTTCAGGGAAGCGAGGAGCGCACCGTGAGTGAAACATCTCCAGACAATCTGTTACTGGCACTGCAGGACCCGGAACTGTACAACCATCCGGTTGACGGGTTCCAGGTTATCGAAACTCACATTTCCCAGGTAATTCTGACTGGTCAGTACGCCTATAAAATCAAGAAACCCATGAATTTCGGGTTTCTTGACTTCTCCACCCTGGAGCGCCGAAAGCACTTCTGTGAAGAAGAACTGCGCCTCAACCGGCGCCTGGCAGAACCACTTTATCTGGAAGTTCTCCCCATAACCGGTACCCCGGAGGAGCCAGTCATCGGCGGCGAGGGTGAGCCGTTTGAATACACGCTGAAAATGCGTCAGTTCCGTCAGGATCAACTGTTTGATCACCTGCAGGAAACCGGCGATCTGAAACCGGAACTGCTGTCCAGCCTGGCACAGCAGGTGGCTGGCTTTCACAGCGGACTGGAGCCGGTAGCAGAAGACAAACCTCTGGGAACTCCCGAAGCCGTGTACGCAGCTATGCAGGAGAACTTCGACCAGATACGGCCGATGCTCGACGAAGGAGGGTTACTAAGCCAGCTTGATAACCTTGAAGCCTGGACACGAACCACCTTCGAGCGCCAGCGGGACTTGATCGCCAAACGGCGTGAAAATGGCCTGGTTCGGGAATGCCATGGCGACCTGCACCTGGCTAACATCACTGTTTACGACGGCAAGGTCACGATTTTCGACTGCATCGAATTCAACGAGCCCTTCCGTTGGATTGACGTCATTAACGACCTGGCATTCCTGTTGATGGACCTGGAATCCCGGGGCGAGCCGGCTCTGGCAAACCTGGTTCTGAACACCTATCTGGAATACCGCGACGATTTTGAAGCCCTGCCTCTGCTTCCGCTCTACAAGGCATATAGGGCGCTGGTGCGCGCCAAGATTGCTCTTTTCACTCTGGCGAATCCGTCCCTGAGTGAAGAAGAAAAAACGGCACTCATGCAACGCTATAGCGACTATGCCCAGCTTGCGGAAGATTACAGCAACATTCCAAACCCTTACCTGCTCGCTACAGTTGGCCTGTCTGCCAGTGGCAAAACATGTGTAAGCGCCGCGCTGTCCCGTGAGCTTGGTCTTATCCGCCTGCGCTCTGACGTTGAACGTAAGCGCCTGCATGGCCTGGCACCACTGGAGAGCAGCCGCTCGTCGACCGGGGGCAATCTGTACTCCGACGAGGCCACCGAAAAAACCTATGAACGTCTCGCAAAGCTGGCTGGAGATCTGCTCGCCTCGGGATTTCCGGTTATTGTCGATGCCGCCTGCCTGAAAGAGCGAGAGCGCACGATGCTGAGCTCTGTCGCTGAGAGCCAGGGAGCCCCCTTCGCACTGATTCACTGCGAAGCCCCGGAGGATCTGCGAAAAGAGTGGGTGCGGAAACGTAAAGGTGATGCCTCGGAAGCGACCATTGAATTGCTGGATATCCAGAAAGACTGGTTCGAGCCCCTTACGGACAAAGAAAGCACCTATACCGCTCACCTGCATACAGATCAGGAACATGTTGCAGAAGCGGTTGCAGACAGAATCCGGCAGCACTTTGGCCTGCCAGCGAAATAAACGGGCGATACTCCCGGAACAACCGGAACAGAAGATCACAAGGATCTATCATGGAAACCGATGCCGTTCGACACATCAATGACCCGCTCTATGAAACACTTCGCAAGGAGGACATCACCGCCTTCAATGCCGGAAAAGCAGCGCGGACCAACTTGCCGAGTTTTGCTCATGGAGATTTCAGAGGGCTGGAACTACGCGGGCTTGACGCTCAGGGCCTGGATCTGAGCCATGCTTATTTTCGGGGTGCCGACCTCAGGGGTATAGATTTCAGCCAGGCAAATATGGAGGGAGCCAGCATTGCCGGCGCCAAGATCTCCGGATGCTTCTTTCCCGACAGACTAAAGGCCGATGAAATCCTTATGTCCCTGAACCACGGCACACGAATGCGATACAGCGCAGACATATGACGGGCAGGCAAACTACACAGTGGCAGCCGGTCTGCAACAGGAAATCCTTGCAGCCAGGCCTGTTCATTGAGTTTTCAATGGATCGAGCCGGGCCCGGCCTGACGGAGAGCGCTGACACCTTGCCACAGAGGGGCTTCGTGTTTCTGGATGACACCACACCCAGGGCCTACCTGAACCAATGCCCTCACACGGGCATTGAACTGAACTGGATGCCGGGCCGGTTTATGGACACTGACAATCTGTTCATTCAGTGCTCAACCCACGGTGCCTTGTTCAAACCCGGAGACGGCGAATGCATTGCAGGGCCCTGTCAGGGTGATGTACTCACCGCGCTGGATGTGCGGGAAAACGGAGAGATTCTGGAAGTCAGACTTCCAGAATAACCGGCACCGCCTCAACAAGCCCCATCTCGCCGGATGGACTGCCGTCGGCGTTGGCCAGATTCGCCCGATAGGCTATAACCTCAACACCCGCGTCACATGCTTGCCGCAACAACTGGCCGTACTGCTGGTCGATATGATCCGCAGGCCGGACAGTTTCGATCCCGGTATGGTTAACCACGAAAAACAACACAGCGCGATCGCCAAGCGCAACCTGAGCCATCAGTTCCCGCAAATGTTTCTGCCCACGGGTTGTCACCGCATCCGGAAAGAAACCCTGGCCGTTTTCCTCAAGCGTCACGTTCTTCACTTCCACCCAGGCATCCGGCTCTGTCTCATGCCCGGAAAGTAACAGATCAATCCGGCTTTTTTCCTCGCCATACTTCACTTCCGGACGACAATGACTGTAGCCGGTCAACTCGCTGATACGGCCTGTCTCAATTGCCTCACGGGCCTGTGCGTTCGGTCTCGCCGTATTTATGCAGGCAAGTATTCCCGGTGACGTTTCAACAAGCTCCCAGGTATAAGGCAGCTTGCGAGCGGGGTTATCGCTGATGCTCAGCCACACTCTGCCATCGGGAGGCTGGCATCCGAGCATGGAGCCCGTATTCGGGCAATGGGCCGTTACTTCAGTGCCGTCGGGCAATCGGACATCCGCCAAAAAGCGTTTATAACGACGGATAAGGCGCCCTTCAATCAGGGGCTGGGGGAACTTCATAGGCTCTCCAAATGCGAAGTAGGTGTCACAGGGCTGGCACCACCGTAACTAATCTGCTATTTTCCGCCAAATCCCGTTTCAGGACGATTGCTTTATCCAAACTATTGATCGCGCCGCAGCGGGGGCTGGCGCGCAGGGAAGCAGAACGTCCTTGTGAAGTGTAAAAAAGAGGCCGGGTTAAATGGCAAATACATCGAACGAAAGTTTCACCAACTTCACCCCTTATGAAATGAAGAAGGGTGAAGAGTACATGAGTGCCGACATGCGGGAGCACTTCAAGGAGCTGCTGCGTCAATGGAAACAGGAGCTCATGGAAGAAGTGGACCGCACTATGCATCACATGCAGGAAGATGCGGCAAACTACGCGGATCCCAGTGATCGTGCAACCCAGGAAGAAGAGTTCAGCCTGGAACTGCGCACCCGCGACCGCGAGCGTAAGCTGATCAAGAAAATCGATCAGACTGTTGAGCGTATCGACAAAGACGACTACGGTTTTTGTGACCAGTGTGGTGTTGAGATAGGCACTCGCCGACTTGAAGCGCGCCCGACAGCAACCTTGTGCATTGATTGCAAAACCCTGGCCGAAATTCGCGAGCGCCAGACTGGCATCTGAGACGACAAGCCCGATCTGGCTGGCGCAGCCCTTTGAGGTTCCGCCGGCCGATCAGCTTTATTCATGAACGGTTTTTACAACTACCAGGGCCGTTTTGCGCCCTCACCCACCGGGCCACTTCATTTTGGCTCGCTGGTTACGGCCCTGGCCAGTTACCTGGAAGCAAAGTCCCTGGGTGGACGATGGCTGATTCGCATTGAGGATCTCGACCCGCTCCGGGAGCCACCGTCAGCAACAGGCCAGATCCTGAACAGCCTTGACGCCCACGGACTGTTTCCCGACACACCAGTACTCTTCCAGTCCCGGCGCCAAAGCGCCTATCACACAGCGATAGAACATCTGCTGAGCACCGGCCGTGCATATCGCTGCAGCTGCTCCCGCAAACAACTCCTGGCCAATCATGGCCGACACCCCCAACACTGCAGAGAGGTCAGCACCGCATCCTCCAGCCAGCCCTTCGCCATACGCTTTGCTCTCCACGATGAACAGTGTTGCTGGCAGGATCAGATACTGGGGCCACAGCACCAGGTTATCCGGGCGGAAATCGACGACCCTGTCCTTTTGCGCAAGGAAGGTTTTTTTGCCTATCAGCTTGCCGTAGTGGTAGATGATATAGAGCAAGGCATTACCGACGTGGTTCGCGGCTCAGACCTGCTGGACATGACCGGCCAGCAATTACAGATCTATCAGGCTCTGGAGGCAACGCCACCACGATGGCTGCACATACCGGTAATTGTTAACGAGCAAGGACAAAAACTATCGAAACAAAACCACGCTCCGGCACTGGATGACCGCACTCCAGCAAGAAACCTGTTCAATGCATTGACTGCGCTGCACCAGAAGCCACCGGAATCACTACTTGGCGGGTCGGTGGAAGATTTGCTGGAATGGGCCTGCGCGCACTGGAAACGCAGGGCCATTCACCTGACATCCCGGTAACAGTCGTGGTATAAAGCCTTTCACAAACTTCAGCGCGGATCCTATGCCTGATGTATATCTACCGTCTGGTTTTTCTACTTGTTCTGGCCATCTATATTTTCTCACCGAACATTCTCGACTGGTGGACTTCACCCGGGAATGCCTGGTACAGCCCGTTCGTGGTTTGGGCTGGCCTCATAGCCATCGGATTCTGGCTGGAATGGCGGCGAGACCCAGATGAGTTTTAGCGCCTCAGGGTTGTTGCTCGCAAACCTGCTCTACCTTGTCCTTTTGTTCGGCATTGCCTGGATAACCGAGCATGGCATAGTACCTCGCCACTGGGTACGCCATCCGTTGGTGTACACGCTGAGCCTTGGTGTATACGCAGGCATCTGGGCGGTTTATGCGGCGGTCGGCATGGCGGCCGAATCCGGGTACGGCTTCCTTGCCTATTACCTGGGCATCAGCGGCGCCTTCCTGTTGGCTCCGGTTCTCCTCAACCCCATTATGAGAATAGGCCGGGCCTACCAGCTCACCTCGCTCGCCGACCTGTTTGCCTACCGGTATCGCAGCCAGTGGGCGGGCACGCTTGTCACACTGTGTTCCGGGTGCGCCATCCTCTCCTTACTGAGCATGCAGATTCAGGCCGTAACCACATCTGCCAGCATCCTCGCCCCGGACACCTCCCCGCAACTGATCAGCGTTATGTTCAGCCTCACAGTGGTGCTGTTCGCCATGCTGTTTGGCGCCCGCCGCAATCAGGATGCTGAAAGCCACCCGGGGCTGGTACTTGCTATTGCCTTTGACTCTCTCGTTAAACTTGTTGCCCTCCTGGTCATTGGCGGCGTTGTCCTTTTCAGTGTGTTTGGAGGCATGAGCGAGCTGGAAGTCTGGCTGGCCAATAACACCACGCCAGCCACCACCATGTCACTTAGCGTTGATGACGGGAGCTGGCGGGCTCTTATGCTGATGTCCTTTGCCGGCGCACTTGTGTTACCGCACATGTATCACATGACGTTCAGCGAGACCCCGTCTCCCAAGGCTCTTGCAAAAGCCAGCTGGGGACTCCCCCTCTACTTATTGTTACTGGGGATCCCTGTCCCCCTGATTCTGTGGGGCGGTCAGGCTCTGGAAGTTGCGACCGGCCCGAATTTTTATACGCTCGGGATTGCCCAGGCACTGGAAAGCCCTGCACTCACCCTACTGATGTACATTGCCGGGCTTTCGGCCGCCAGTGGCCTGATGATCGTCAGCACCCTGGCTCTCGCCGGCATGGTCCTGAACCATGTGGTATTGCCACTGAAAACGCCAAAAGACCAGGGTGACATTTATCGCTGGCTGCAATGGATCAAACGCCTTCTGATTGCCGCAATTATCATGCTGGCGCTGCTGTTTCATGAAACGCTCGGCAAAAACCTGGACCTTTCCATTCTCGGGGCAATTTCACTTTCCGGAACACTGCAATTGTTACCGGGTGCTCTGGGCGTTATTTACTGGCCGGAAGGTAACCGTCGCGGGCTGATTGCGGGGCTGATTGCCGGGCTGATGGTCTGGGCAGCAACATTGGTACTGCCTTTCTCCCATACCGCGAACCTGCTGGAATGGCTGAACGCGCCCCTGGTCCCGGATTACAGCAACTGGCACATATTTACCTTTATCAGCCTGACTGCAAACGTTGCCGTCTTTACATTGATCTCCGCTCTCAGCAAAACCACCAACGAAGAGACAAGCGCCGCACAAGCCTGCACCCTGGGCGCACTCTCGCGCCCCCAGCGCAGAGAACTGCTCGCAAGTTCTTCCGCTGACTTTATACGCCAGATGTCCGAGCCTCTTGGCCAGGAAGTTGCGAAGCGGGAAGTGGAGAGAGCCCTCGGGCAACTGAAACTCCCCAATGTGGAATATCGCCCCTATCAACTGAGACGTCTTCGTGATCAGGTTGAAATCAACCTCTCTGGTCTGCTTGGGCCATCAGTAGCCCGAGACATGGTTAAGCGCCACCTGGGCTTCAAACCCATAGCCCGGGGCGGCACCGCTCAGGATATCCGTTATGTAGAACGCGCACTTGGCGACTACCAGAACCGCCTTACCGGTCTAGCAGGCGAACTCGACAACCTTCGCCGGCACTACCGTCAAACCTTGCAGAACCTGCCTATTCCGGCCTGTTCAGTGGGCGATGATGGTGAGATTCTCATGTGGAACCATGCTATTGAGGCACTGACCGGGATCACAGCCGACGATGTTGTAGGAGCGCGCCTGATGGCCCTGCCAGACCACTGGCACCATCTGCTGGATGACTTCAACAGCGGAGAAGACCTGCATCGTTACAAGCACCGGCTGGACCTCAAAGGCAAGCCCCACTGGCTGAATCTGCACAAAGCTGCCATCAGCGGGCCAGACCACCCCGACGGAGGCAGCATCATCCTGGTAGAAGACCAGACAGAAATCCGCTTGCTGGAAGATGAGCTCATGCATAGCGAGCGCCTGGCGTCGGTCGGACGACTGGCCGCAGGTGTGGCACATGAAATCGGCAATCCGGTGACAGGCATTTCTTCTCTGGCACAGAACCTCAAACTGGAAACCGACAACCCGGACATTCTTGATACTGCAAGCCAGATTCAGCAGCAGACCCGGCGCATATCAACCATTCTGCAATCGTTGATGAACTTCGCACGGACCGGCAACCATGCCCAGGCCAACCGATACGAACCAGTAAGCGTCCGCCGGTGTGTCGAGGAATCGATCAACCTGCTATCCCTGGGCGACAGAGTGCCTGGCATCCATTACTTCAACGACTGCCCGGAAACACTTCAGATACTGGGCGATGAGCAACGTCTTGTGCAGGTCTTCGTAAATCTGCTGGCTAACGCCCGGGACGCGTCCCCCGAGGGCGGTTCAATCCGGGTCACTGGCATGGATGACGGCTACTCAGCTATCATCGAGGTCATTGACCAGGGGTCGGGAATACCTGTAGACCAGCTTGACCATATTTTTGAGCCCTTCTACACCACCAAGGCAACCAACAAGGGCACCGGCCTGGGCTTGTCTCTGGTATACAGCATTGTTGAAGAGCATTACGGCAACATTCAGGTCGAAAGCCCAGCCGACCCGGAAACCGGGCTCGGTACCTGCGTACGACTGAAACTGCCTGCCTATGAGCCGGAGACAGACAACTCCGCCATCCGCCCGAATGAAAGGTTCTGAAACTGCCATGCCCCGTATTTTAATCGTGGAAGATGAAGACATTATTCGCTCCGCTGTCCGCAAGCTGCTTTTGCACGCTGGCTATGACGTTGAAGATGTTGGTTCTGTGGAAGAAGCAGAGCAGGACCACGATCCTGACAAGTTTGACCTGATCATTTCAGATCTGCGCCTGCCGGGTGTTGCCGGCACCGAACTGATCAACCGGGCACCGAACACCCCGGTACTCATCATGACCAGTTACGCCAGCCTGCGGTCTGCGGTCGACTCCATGAAAATGGGTGCCGTGGAATATATAGCCAAGCCGTTTGATCATGACGAGATGCTGGCTGCCGTCGAAAGCATTCTCGCTCGCACAATGTCGCCAGCCCAGGAGCGCCGGGAGGAAGCGGCAGCCCCGTCCGAAAATGGTGACCCCGCCAGCATCATGTACGGCCAGTGCGAGCCCATGCAGCGGGTTTTCACACTTATACGGAAAGTAGCACCAACAGAAACAACCGTGCTTGTGCAGGGCGAATCCGGTACAGGTAAAGAGCTTGTCGCCCGGGCGCTGCACCTGTTAAGCCCTCGTGCTGCAAAGCCACTGATCTCGGTAAACTGCGCAGCCATTCCGGAAAGCCTTATTGAATCCGAACTGTTCGGACATGAAAAAGGCGCGTTCACGGGTGCAGTTTCTGCCAGAACCGGGCTGATCGAGGCGGCAGACGGTGGAAGTCTGTTTCTGGATGAGATTGGTGAACTGCCGGCCGAAGCGCAAGCGCGCCTGCTACGGGTCCTCCAGGAAAGCGAGATCCGCAAAGTGGGCTCAACCCAGAGCAGAAAGGTCAACGTTCGAATGATCGCGGCAACCCACCGCAACCTTAAGGCAATGACCCGTACCGGCGGGTTCCGGGAAGATCTGTACTACCGCCTGAACGTGATGCAGATACGAATTCCTCCCCTGCGTGAACGTCAGAGTGACATTCTCGGACTGGCCCGGCGATTCCTTATTACCCAGGGCCAGAGAGTGGGCAAACCCAACCTGAATCTCAGCCCCGAAGCAATGCGGGTTCTTGAGAGGCATCGCTGGCCAGGCAACGTACGGGAACTGGAAAATGCTATCGAGCGAGCCAGTATCCTGTGCGACGGAGACATCATTACGCCCTCACTGCTGGACCTGGACAGCGAGGGTGGTGACGAGTACATCCCCGAAACGCTTGTGGAGGGCAACAATGAGCAGCTCCACACCCGTGACGCAGACAGCGCCAGCGACCTTTCTCTGGAAGACTACTTCCAGCACTTTGTACTGGAAAATCAGGACCGCATGAGCGAGACCGAACTCGCCCAGAAACTGGGTATCAGTCGGAAATCCCTATGGGAGCGCAGGCAACGGCTCGGTATTCCCCGAAAGAAAACCTCAGGAAACTGACCATCTCACAACCCGGGGGCTTGCCCGCCCAGCCCCCAAAAGTACGAACTCACGTTCAGTTGTTACCGCATGTTCCCCAAGGTAACACTCCACAGGAAATGAGCAGACTGCGGGTAACACTTATGGGAGATACGGGGTAACACTTACAAGGCGAAAAATACTAAGTCATTGTTATTGTTAATATTTCAAAAACTGGCACACCAACTGCAACCTATTTAAGCGCACGACAACAAAAACAATAGTGACAAAGCAGCGACTCAACAAAAACAAAAAGCTGCGGGAATACGTTCAGCAACAAAAACAAAAACAGAACGTGAGCGAATTGAGTGTTTTGAGTACTTTGCTTTTTTGGTAGTTGGTTGGCATGTGCGAGTTGTAGAGATGCAAAGAAGAATCACCCCAGAGGTGACGCAGCACCTACAGATGACTTGTTCGCTGTCTTTGACTGCTCATTGTGTTCAAAGCTTTCCGTTTGCACTGCTGAGAAGCCTCGGTTTGAGGATATACAGCGGGGTACAAAAACGAAGAAAAATCCCGACATAAAAATAAAAACAATGCAAATAGTCAACGTTTTGAAGGCGGATTCGTGAAAGCGGATCCGCCTTTTGATTATCCGGGGACCACAAGATTCCCAGGCAAAGTGTGCAAACCCTGCTCAAACCGTTAAACTCTGGGTTTTGCTCAACGCAACCACGGATTTCAATGCAAAAAACACTTTCCTCCATTTTTGAACATTCCGTCGACAAGCTCCGCTCTTTCATGCCCGGAAACGGTAAAAGAAAGACACCGGTCTACCAGCGACGGGAAATCTCCAGGGACCAGCACAACGTCTCACGCTCGGCTATCAGCGATCCTGCCAAGAAAGTTCTCGGCCGACTGAACAATTCGGGGTATGAGGCTTACCTTGTGGGCGGTGGTGTGCGAGATATTCTTTTGGGCAAGCAGCCCAAGGATTTCGACATTGCTACCAACGCAACCCCGGAAGAAGTTCACGACCTGTTTCGCAACTCCCGCCTTATCGGCCGGCGATTCAGAATTGTTCATGTCGTGTTTGGGCGTGAAGTTATCGAAGTAACGACGTTTCGTGGCAACGCGGGTGCAGCAGACGATGACAGCACCGACGATGACCGCAAAACCAGCGAGCACGGCCTGCTGTTGCGCGATAATGTTTACGGCAACCAGGAAGAAGATGCACTGCGCCGGGATTTTACAATCAACGCGCTTTACTACTGCATCCGGGATTTTTCCGTTATTGATTTTGCCAACGGCATTGAAGACCTTCGTAACCGACAACTCCGCCTGATTGGAGACCCGGAAACCCGTTACCGGGAAGATCCGGTCCGCATGCTTCGCGCCATCCGCTTTGCGGCCAAGCTTGGCTTTGATATAGAAGCAGAAACAGAAAAACCCATTCAGGAACTGGCACCCTTACTGACCCACATCCCAGCAGCTCGCCTGTTTGAAGAAGTATTGAAGTTGTTTTCCGCCGGGCACGGAGAGGCCACCTATGACCTTCTGACCCACTACAATCTCCTGGCGCCATTATTCCCGGAAACTGTGAAGGCCATTGAGGCAGGAGAATCGGATGAACTGATTCGACAGGCCTTACGCAACACCGACGCCCGGATTGCACAAGGCAAGTCGGTCACTCCTTACTTTCTCTTCGCCGCCATGCTCTGGCCAGCACTTCAGAGAGAATGGAACCACCGCCAGGATAACGGTGACCCGGTACAACCAGCACTTCACGGCGCAATAGCCAAGGTAATTGGCCGGCAGGTTCAGGCAACATCCATACCCAAACGCTTCTCAGGGCCCATGAAAGAAATCTGGGAACTTCAGATGCGTCTGCCCCGTCGTCAGGGCAAACGGGCCCTTGTTACCATGAGCCACCCCAGGTTTCGGGCAGCCTACGACTTCCTGCTGGTCCGGGAAGCCTGCGGCGAAATCGAGCCAGGGCTAGGCAAGTGGTGGACAGAATTCCAGCGCCTGGACGAGCGCGGACAGGAGCGCATGCTTTCTGAACTCAGCAATGACGCACCGAAAAAGCGACGGCGCCGTAAACCGGTCAAACGGCCTGCGCCCTGATGAGAACGGATGCTTTTATTGGATTGGGAAGTAACCTGCAAGAACCCGCAGCTCAGTTGGCAAGGGCTGTTGCAGAGCTTGCGGCCCTCCCGGAAACCACTCTCGTATCCCAATCGCCCTTTTACGCCAGCAGACCAGTTGGGCCTCAGGATCAGCCAGACTATATCAACGGCGCAGTATGGCTGAGCACCGGGCTTGACCCGCACATCCTGCTCAATCAACTCCAGGCCATCGAACAGGCCCATGGCCGGGAGAGACTCCGGCGCTGGGGTCCGCGCACTCTGGATCTTGACATGCTGGTGTTCGGCGACTGTGTGCTGGATGACGACCGGCTTACTGTCCCCCACCGGGAACTCCCCAACCGGGACTTCGCCCTTCAGCCGCTGCTGGATCTGAAACCTGACCTCAGGCTGCCAGACGGCACCACAATCGCCAGCCTCAGGGCACAATGCCCCGACAACCGGTTGCGCAAACTTCCACCTCCGGATTACCCTTAGCACCTGAACGCCGGTTATCTCCGGCGCGGTCTTGGCCCACATACCCAAAAGGCATGGATTTTATGGCGGTTACCATCAATACCCTGCGGGAATACAAGCAAAAGGGCGAGGCCTTCTCTGCCCTCACCTCTTATGACGCCACCTTTGCCCAGGTAGTCAGCGAAGCCGGAGTGGACGTGATTCTGATAGGCGACTCGCTGGGCATGGTTCTTCAGGGCCACGACAGCACTCTGCCGGTCACCATGGACCAGATTGTTTACCACGTCAGCTGCGTCGCCAAAGGCAACCGTGGCTCACTGATCATGGCGGATATGCCTTTCATGAGTTATGGCACCGTAGATGCAGCTCTGGAGAACGCCGCAGAGCTCATGCGCGCAGGCGCTCATATGGTCAAGCTGGAAGGCACCGACTGGATGAAAGACACCATCACTGCGCTTTCCGAGCGGGCTGTACCCGTGTGTGCCCACCTGGGGCTGACACCACAGTTCGTAAACAAGTTTGGCGGCTACAAGGTTCAGGGCCGCGATGAAAGGTCAGCAGACACCATGATCGAGCATGCCTGCCAACTGGAAGCTGCCGGTGCTGATGTCATTCTGCTTGAATGCGTTCCCGCTCCCCTGGCTGCGCGGATTGCCAAAGCTGTAAAGGCGCCGGTTATCGGCATTGGTGCAGGCGCCGAAACCGATGGCCAGATCCTGGTGCTACACGATATGCTGGGTATCACCACCGGCCGCAAACCACGCTTCGTGAAAAACTTTCTGGCAGAGACAGACTCTATCCAGGAAGCTATTTCCGCATACGCTAAAGCAGTGCGCGAGCGCACATTCCCCGCCGAGGAGCATACGTTCAAGGCATGAGAACCGTACATTCACTGAAAGAGCTGCGTGCCATCCTCCGCGGCTATCGCCAGCAGGAAAAAACCATTGGCCTGGTACCGACCATGGGAAACCTGCATGAGGGGCATATCTCACTGGTCCGTAAGGCAGCGGAAGCGGCCGACATTGTGGTTACCAGTATTTTTGTCAATCCGCTGCAGTTTGGCGCCAACGAGGATCTCGATACCTATCCTCGTACCCTGATCGAAGATCAGGATAAGCTCAGAACTGCAGGAAACACTCTGGTCTTTGCTCCTTCAGCCGACGAAGTCTATCCGGACGGCCTCGCCCGACACACCCGGATCATCGTGCCGGAGGTCAGTGAAGGCCACTGCGGCACCAGCCGCCCGGGGCACTTTGAAGGTGTTGCGACTGTGGTCGCAGCCCTGTTCAATATGATTCAGCCCGATTGCGCTGTGTTTGGCGAAAAAGATTTCCAGCAACTGGCGGTCATCCGCAAGATGGCAAAGGACCTTATGGTCCCGGTTGAAGTAATTGGCGCGCCAACTATCCGGGAGGATGACGGCCTCGCCAAAAGCTCACGCAACAGCTACCTGTCCGATGAGGAACGAGCGATTGCGCCAGTTATATATCAGATACTGGAAGCTACATCGGCAAAAATTGCCGATGGCCGTGAAGATTTTGAGACGCTTGCCCAAGAGGCCGGAAACAGCCTGAGCGATGCAGGCCTGCGCCTAGACTACTTCAATATTGCAAACAGCCAGACCCTGAAACCTGCGGTTCCGGAAGACCGGGAAATTACATTGCTGGCTGCAGCCTTTCTCGGCACCACCCGGCTGATTGACAACATCTCGGTAATTCGCTGAGACATTAGCCAATTCACCAGGAAAGGACTCTCTGATGACATCGCCACGCTCCGCCCTGACATCAACACCCGAATGGCAGGAACTGAAAACCTGCCAGGAGCGTCTGAAAAGCAGCCCCATGCGGGCACTTTTTACGGACGACCCGGGGCGGGCAAAGCGTTATTTCATTGACGGTGCAGGCCTGTCTCTGGACTTCTCGAAAAACCGGCTCACAGACGATGTGCTTGACGCACTGATGGCACTGGCTCGCCGGTGCAAACTGGGAGACCGCAGAGCCGCTTTGCTTGGTGGCGAAAAGGTGAACGTCACCGAGAACCGCCCTGCACTGCACACGGCTTTGCGGAACCCCGGGGCTGACAGCCTTGTGGTTGATGGCGTGGATGTGATCGCCGAAGTAAATTCAACGCTTAAGCGTATGGATACCTTTGTGCAGGAAGTGCTGAGCCAGTCACGCAAAGGCTATACAGGCAAGGCATTTACCGATGTGGTCAGCATCGGTATCGGCGGTTCTTTTCTTGGGCCAAAACTGGTGACAGAGGCTTTACAGCCATACCGTCAACCCGGCCTTCGTTGCCACTATGTGGCCAACATCGACGGCACTGAAATTTGCGAAACACTGGCAAAAGTCAATCCTGAGACCACACTGTTTCTGGTTCAGTCAAAATCCTTTGGCACGCGGGAAACACTCGAAAACAGCAAGGTTGCCCGGAAGTGGTTTCTCGATCACTGCAGCAACACACAAGCTGTTGCCAGCCACTTTATGGCCGTTACCGCCAACACACCTGCCGCACAGGCCTTCGGCATTGATCCTGATAACGTTTTCCCGATGTGGGACTGGGTAGGCGGGAGATATTCACTCTGGTCAGCTATCGGACTGCCTGTCGCACTGACAGTCGGCATGGACAACTTCCGGGCGCTACTTGCGGGTGCACACGCCATGGATACTCACTTCCGTGACGCCCCCCTGGAAAAAAACCTGCCGGTCGTCATGGCTATGCTGGGCATCTGGTACAACAATTTCTGGGGCTCCGAAACACACGCTATCCTGCCCTATGATCACTACCTCCGCAGCCTGCCAGATCACCTGCAACAACTGGATATGGAAAGCAGCGGCAAGCGGGTCAGTCAACACGGGGAATCGCTGGATTACCAGTCAGGGCCCGTCATCTGGGGTGGCGTAGGAGCCAACGGCCAGCACGCATACCACCAGTTGATTCACCAGGGCACCCGCCTGATTCCCGCGGACTTCATAATCCCCCTGCAGACCCATAACCCCGTTGCAACACACCATGCAGACCTTTTTGCCAATTGCCTGGGCCAGTCCAGGGCAATGATGACAGGAAAGACCCTGGAAGAAGCCAAAGCAGAGCTCGCTGCAGGCGGATGGTGCGAGGCTGACGTTGAACGCCTGGCACCTCACAAGGTCATCCCGGGGAATCAGCCCAGCAACACCCTTATGATGGAAAAAGTAACGCCGGAAACCGTCGGAGCTCTGATTGCGCTCTACGAACACCGAACCTTTGTACAGGGAGTTATCTGGGATATAGATTCGTTTGATCAGTGGGGCGTTGAACTGGGCAAACAGCTGGGGCAGGACATTCTTCCGAGGCTTCTGAAACCCGGCGCGGAGAGCAAAGCGAGCGATAGTGCCACGGATAATCTGATAGAGCTGTTCCGCAAATCAAACCGCCTTTGAAATCACCCGCCCCTGCCAGCTGAAATCTATCGGCCACAACTTCTGGCCGGTATTGTAGCCTTGCCAGAGCTCAAGATAACTCTTCCGGCACACAGGATGTTTCACCGTCGGAGCAATATCTGCCAGAGGGCGCAGCACAAAAGCGTTCTTGAGAATCTCGGCCCTGGGCAATTCCACACCGTCCATCCGGCCTACAGCCTCACCGTATGTCAAAATATCGAGATCCAATGTTCTTGCACTGAATTTCGGGGCACCCCGGAGACGGCCGTTTTCTGCCTCCAGCTGCTTGAAGCGCCGTGAAAGCGCACCTACCGAAGAATTGGTCCTGATACCCACCACCAGATTAAAAAATGGAGAGCCGTCAAACCCTACAGCTTCACTTTCATAAACCGGAGAGATCTCAAACTCACCAAACCAGCCCGCCAGAGCATCCAGAGATGCACGGATGTACCGTTCCCTGTCAACATTGCTCCCAATACTGATATAGACCGGAACCTGATCAGCCATTACCGAGCTCTCCTCTACTGGCAAACCTTTCAATGCAGACCCCTACTGAACGAGCTGCGGGCACAGCGCCGGGCTTGCGCATCGTCAGCCGGAGCCAGCCAACGCCGAACTCCCGCAGTATAACCTCAGCCAGGACCTCCGCTCCGCGCTCCAGCAGCTGTGGCTCAAGCTCTTTAAGGCAGGATTCAACTCTTGCACTCACCGCCGCGTAATCAAGGGCATCCGCTACGTCATCCGACGCCCCGGGAATACAGTTATCCCAGGCCATCTCAAGATCCACCACCAGAGCCTGGGTTACTTCCCGCTCCCAGTCGTACACACCCACCACGGTTTCTACAACCAGGCCTTCGATCAATACACTATCTGCCAAGGGGGACTCCCGGGACTATCCCGCACACTGCTGATTGAATAACACACAGACTGCGGATACTGTAACTACACCGGCCTGCAAATTCAGGGCCGGCATTTTCGCATACAATACCCTGATACGTCTTTGTCTCTGAGCTCGCAAAATGATCCTGAGTGACCCGGCAATAACTGTTGCGCTATGTACCGCGGCCTATCTGGCCGGTTCAGTGCTGTTTGCACTCCCGGTTTGCCGGCTTTGGGGACTGCCCGACCCGAGGGCCCAGGGTTCGGGAAATCCCGGGGCAACCAACGTTTACCGGGCTGGTGGCTGGCAACCCGCCATGGTCACTCTGGCACTGGACGCTGCCAAAGGCTGGCTGCCTGTCTGGCTCGCACATAACGCAGGATTATCCGGCCTGGTGCAGGCGATGGTCGCACTGTTTGCCGTGACCGGGCACATGATTCCGGCATTCTATCGCTTCAAGGGCGGCAAAGGCGTTGCAACAGCGCTGGGCGCAGGCCTTGCACTGGCACCCGCGACAACACTGGCAATGGCAACTCTATGGCTACTGGTACTCTGGCGCTGGAGAATCTCCGCACTGGCATCTGTGATAGCCATCATCAGCGGGCCGGTTATCAGCGCATTTATTGAACCGGAAAACCTGCCCATGTTTGGCCTGCTGGCGATTCTGATCGTCGTGCGTCACCGCAATAATCTGATACGCCTCGCCCAAGGGCGGGAAATCGGCCTTTAACCCAGCCCTGGCTCAATCAACAAGCCCGGTCAGGCGAGTCTCTGCGAGAGACGGCAACAGGTTCATAGGCCACCTGGGCACAGCCACAATCCGTTCACCGTCACATTGCCCCGCTTTCATACGCTGGGCACCGGCATAAGCAATCATCGCCCCGTTATCGGTACAAAATTCCGGGCGGGCATAAAACACCTGAGCACGCAGCTTTTCCGCCATTTTTTCAAGACCGGCCCGCAGCCTCTTGTTGGCACTGACTCCTCCGGCAATTACCAGACGATCACAGCCAGTCTGCTCAAGCGCTCGCCGGCACTTGATTACCAACGTATCCACGGCCGCCGTTTCAAAAGCCAGGGCAATATCAGCACGCACCTGGTCCGTAAGCCCGTCCGCCGACTTTTTCTCCCCATTAACGGTATTGAGAGTAAAAGTCTTCAGCCCGCTGAAACTGAAGTCCAGGCCAGGCCGGTCTGTCATCGGGCGGGGGAACCGGTAGCGGCCCGGCACACCCTTTTCAGCCAGCGCAGCTACCCGAGGGCCGCCGGGATAGTCCAGCCCCAGCATTTTCGCGGTTTTGTCAAAGGCCTCACCAGCTGCATCGTCTACTGACTCGCCAAGCATTTCGTACTCCCCGATGCCATCCACCCGCACCAGCTGTGTATGCCCGCCCGACACAAGCAGAGCCACAAACGGGAATGCCGGCGGATTCTCCTCCAGCATGGGCGCCAGCAGATGACCTTCCATGTGGTGCACGCCAAGCACCGGTATGCCAAGAGCGAAGCCAAGGGCGTGGGCAACAGAGCCACCCACCATAAGAGCCCCGATCAGTCCGGGCCCCGCAGTGTAAGCAATACCTTCAATATCCTTGCGTGTCTGTCCCGCATCCGAGAGCACCTGATCACACAAGGGCAGCAGCTTGCGCACATGATCGCGGGATGCAAGCTCTGGCACTACACCGCCGTAATCGGCGTGCATGTCCACCTGACTGAACAATGCGTGGCTTAGCAGCCCCTCATCGGTGTCAAACAAGGCAACGCCGGTTTCGTCGCAGGACGTTTCAATACCCAGAATCAACATATAACCTGGCCACATCAGTTGGTATAAATGGATAAGCGGTGCGCATTTTAGCAGAAACCCCAAACTCACTGGCAGTTTCATCGAACAAACATTGACCTGGCCACAACCCAGGCGCTATCATTGCCGCCCTAAATTACGAACTGGTCGAGTTTTAGCCAATAGGACCAGGGATAGAGCCAGTCTGGCAACGCCGGGCGTGCATAAAATTGAAACCGAATCTATCAGGTAGGTGATTGTCGAATGCCAGCTGTTAAAGTGAAAGAGAACGAACCGTTTGACGTAGCACTGCGTCGCTTCAAGCGTTCCTGCGAAAAAGCGGGTGTGCTCTCCGAAGTGCGTCGCCGCGAGCACTATGAGAAGCCGACTTCCGTTCGCAAACGTAAAGCAGCCGCAGCCGTTAAGCGTCATCTCAAGAAGCTTCAGCGGGAACAGCGCAAGTTCGAGCGTTTGTACTGAGTTCCAGCAGACGCCGCTTGACTGCAAAGCACTGATTGCCTGTACAGCCGCAGGCTGCACAGAGCGACCAAAAAATGCCGCCGGGGCCTGGCTTCGGCGGCATTTTTGGCTATTGGCCCAAGTACGTGACGGGTCTGATGTGGAGCTTCTATGAGCGGACTGATCCCCCAACGCTTTGTTGAAGACCTGCTCGACCGGGTGGACCTGGCAGAGCTGATCGGCTCCCGCATCACTCTGAAAAAGGCTGGTGGCAATTACAAAGCCTGCTGCCCCTTTCATGATGAAAAGACGCCCTCGTTCAATGTAAGACCGGACAAAGGCTTCTATCATTGTTTCGGCTGTGGCGCTCATGGCGATGCGATCAGCTTCGTACGTGAGTTTGACGGCCTCGGCTTTACCGACGCCGTTGAAGAACTGGCACGCAGAGCGGGGCTGGAAGTACCGTACGACCAGGCCGCAAAGCAGGAAATTCAGCAGGCACGAACGCTGACAGACGCTCTGGACTTTGCCAGTCGGTTTTATCAGTCTTCGCTGCGTAGCCAGCAAGGCGCCTTTGCTCGCGATTACCTGAAGCAACGCGGGCTCGACGAAGACATTATCCAGCAGTACCAGATAGGGTACGCACCGGCAGCAGGTACATCACTGTTTGATGCCGCGAACAAGGATCTTCAGGGACCGCTGATTGAAACCGGCACAGTCTCTGACAAATACGGCAGACCACGGGATCTGTTCCGTAACAGGGTCATGTTCCCGATCCGTAACAGCCGGGGCAAAACCATAGCTTTCGGCGGGCGGACGCTCGGCGATGACAAGGCGAAGTACATCAACTCCCCCGAGTCAGATGTATTTCACAAAAGCCGTCAGATATACGGCCTGTTTGAAGCAAAACAGACACTGAAACAGCTCGACAAGCTGCTGGTAGTAGAAGGCTACATGGACGTAATTGCCCTGGCCCAGCACGGCATTCATTACGCCGTTGCGACCCTTGGCACAGCAACGAACCAGGATAGCCTGACCGCCCTGCTGAAACAGGCAAGGCACATAGTGTTCTGTTTTGATGGCGACCAGGCTGGCTTCAGAGCCGCAGACAGAGCCATGGACAACGCTCTCGAACTTATGGCCGACGGACTGCATCTACAGTTTCTGATGCTTCCGGAGGGCGAAGACCCGGACACTCTGGTGCGTAAGGAAGGCGCCGAGGCGTTTCAGAAGCGCATTGACGGCGCCACGCCGCTGTCCAGATACCTGTTTGATCGCCAGAGCGAGGGTCTGGATCTGCAGTTACCGGAAAATCGCGGCGAACTGAGAGCCAGAGCAGAGCCTCTGCTGAATAAAATGCCCAGATGCACCCTGCGGGATGCCATGTGGCACGAAATGCTGCGTTTATGCGGAGGCCGCAGCCAGTGGCAGAACCGCCCGCCCCAGCAGTGGGGCAAGTGGAAGGGTGAACGGAGAGATCGCGTCACCGAAGAGCGTATCGACGTAAAACTGAACAAAGACAGCATTCTGTGCCTGGCGCTGCTTGAAGCGCCAGACATGGCAAGCGAAGTCACCGAACTGGCCCGACAGTCTCGCCAGTATAATCAGGCCCGGAATTTTGCGGGATTTATTCTGGAACATGAAATCCGGAATCGAAAAGCACTGGTAACAAAGCTCGCCCTGGACAATCAGGCGCGTGAACGGTTCTACCATCTGTTTGACGGCATTGAGCACATTCCCGCAAGGGAAAGCACCTTGGCCGCGGCACGAGAGATACTGAACCCGAATGAAGAAGCATCGCGGCAGCAAAAGCTGGCCACATTATTGCGGAATTTCGCAAACCTTACTGCCGAGGAACGACAAGAACTGCGAGAGCTGAGCGGAGGAACTCCGGATTAACAGCACTTGAAACTTGGCGCACTGATCACCATCTAACCATTCGGTGGCAGAGCATTAGAGCGACAGCTATAATGGCTGTTTCATTTTATCTTTATTTAAGCGAGTTCACAGGGTGTCTATGTCAGGCAATTCGCAGAAATCACGTTTGAAAGACCTCATTGCACGAGGCAAGGAACAAGGCTACCTGACTTACGCCGAGGTAAACGACCACCTCCCGGAAGACATTGCCGATCCGGATCAGGTCGAAGACATCATTCGCATGATCAACGACATGGGCATTCAGGTATCTGAAGTGGCACCGGATGCCGATACTCTGCTGATGACCGATGGCGATTCCACCGCCGATGAAGCCGCAGCTGCTGAAGCTGCCGCCGCTCTCGCCGCGGTAGAATCCGACGCAGGCCGCACCACCGACCCGGTGCGCATGTACATGCGCGAAATGGGTACCGTGGAGCTGCTGACTCGTGAAGGCGAAATAGTTATCGCCAAGCGAATCGAAGAAGGCATTCGTGATGTTATGGCAGCGGTTGCCCACTTCCCTGGCACCGCTGGCACAGTAATCCAGGCCTACGATCGCATCATCGAAAACGAAGGTCGTATCAGCGACATCGTAACCGGTTTCCTGGATCCGGACGGTGCAGAACCGTTCATGCCGGAAGAACCTGCCAAGCCCGAAGCGGCCAGCAACGAATCTGATGACGACGATTCAGATGAAGAAGAGGAAGAAACCGAAAGCGGGCCGGATCCCGAAGAAACCCGTCTGCGTTTCGAGCTCCTCAGGGAAAAACTGGCAACTGCTGAAGCTTTGCTTGCAAAACTCGGTCGTGCAGATAAAAAAACCCAGACCGCACTAAATGAGCTGGGTCAGGTTTTTGCTCCATTCAAACTGGGCAACAAAGCATTTGATGAGCTGGTCAACGTTGTACGTTCTACCAACGACCTTGTACGCCAGAATGAGCGAGCAATACTCCAGATTTGCGTTCGTGACTGCAAAATGCCGCGTAAGGAGTTCATCAAATCCTTCCCGGGCAATGAAGCGAACCAGGATTGGGCGGAAAAAATCATCAAGAGTAAAAAGCCCTACGCCGCGGCGATGAGCGAACGTATTGATGAAATCATCCGGCTTCAGAAACGCATTCAGAATGTACAGACTGAAGTGGATCTGGACGTTGTCGATATCAAGGAAATCAACCGCCGCGTCTCTATTGGCGAAGCACGAGCTCGTCGCGCCAAGAAAGAGATGGTTGAGGCCAACCTGCGTCTGGTTATTTCTATTGCAAAGAAATACACCAACCGTGGGCTGCAGTTCCTGGATCTGATCCAGGAAGGCAACATCGGCCTGATGAAAGCCGTAGACAAATTTGAATACCGTCGCGGCTACAAGTTCTCGACCTATGCTACCTGGTGGATTCGTCAGGCCATAACCCGCTCTATTGCGGATCAGGCGCGCACCATTCGTATTCCGGTGCACATGATTGAGACCATCAACAAGCTCAACCGCATTTCTCGCCAGATGCTTCAGGAAATGGGCCGCGAGCCCACGCCGGAAGAGTTGGGTGAGCGTATGGAAATGCCTGAAGACAAGATTCGCAAGGTACTGAAGATCGCCAAAGAGCCGATCTCCATGGAAACGCCGATCGGTGATGATGAAGACAGCCATCTGGGCGATTTCATTGAGGACATCCAGGCACTCTCGCCAGTGGATTCCGCAACGGCTGAAGGCCTGCGTGAAGCCACCCGCTCCGTTTTGGCGGGCCTCACTGCTCGTGAGTCCAAAGTATTGCGTATGCGCTTCGGCATTGAGATGAATACCGATCACACACTGGAAGAAGTCGGTAAGCAGTTCGACGTAACCCGTGAGCGCATCCGTCAGATCGAGGCAAAAGCGCTGCGCAAACTGCGTCATCCGTCTCGTTCCGACCATCTTCGTGGATTTATTGACGATCAAGGCAACGGATAAGCTTCACAACAGTAGCGGGCGCCGCACCTCCCCGGTATAATGGCGCCCGCTTTGTTTCCTTAACGGGAAACACTTTCCTGACAGCGTTCGCTGAACGGGCCTATAGCTCAGTTGGTTAGAGCAGAGGACTCATAATCCTTTGGTCCCTGGTTCGAGTCCAGGTGGGCCCACCATTACTCGCTTTTACAAATACTTCCCGGAACTCAAAGCACCTGTCAAAGCCCCTGAAACCAGGGCTTTAGCCCCTACCATTACCCTGCCCTTCGAATATACCTCTGGGATCCGCCAACTGAGTTTCTGAACAGAGACGCAGGCCTTACGATCGATAAATGTGCTGCAAGTGAGCGCGAAGAACTGTCACTCGCACCCCGATTAACAAAAGTACCCATAGAAGTGCCTTGAAAGAACACGGGATACAGCTACTCTCTAAGAGCATAGGTGAGCCACTAAGGTATTAGAGATGATGCGTTATATATGGATAGCTTTGACCGCAGCCCTCGCCGGATGTGGCGGGGGTGGGAGTGATAGCAGCTCTGGAAGCAGCTCCGAAAGCAATAATATAACGTGCGAACCAGCCAGAGAGATATTTTCCAGCCCAACGGAGAAAGCGGCTGGAGTCTACCTGGGATATTTTGAACATATATATGAAACATCCACAACCCGGGAAGGTACAGGGATTCTCTCCCCATCTGGGCGCCTCATGTTTTTCGCTAACAACGGGCTGGTGACCGGTTTATTTTCTCTGCCTGAACCTTCTCCCGTGGACGGCACATCCACTTTCGATGGAAGTGTAAAGCTGTGGTCCTCAGAAGCCGCAGCAGACAGCTTACCTCTGAATGGCTATCTCACAGGCCAGGGTGGGCTGTCGGCCAACTGCAGCTCCTGTGACGATGCCCGGGAGCTACTTGAGCCGGTTCGATCCTATAGATTTGAGGCTCAATACGGAAAGCCGACGTCGAATGTCTGCCTTTCCAGTGTTGACGCCAGCGGGTCCTGGAGCCAGAGTTCCGGTGAAGAAACAACGACTATTACCATCGATGCAAATAACAGTTTCACTGGTTCGGATTCCACTGGCTGCGTTTACTCGGGGGCACTAATTGACCACCGTATTGAAGGCGGCATAATGGACATCAATGCTACGATCAGTAATTGCGCGAAAGCAGGTGAGTTCACTGGTGTCGGGAGCATCCTGGGCGATAGCCAGGAGTCGGCACATTTTATTTTTGGTGCCATATGGTCCGACTCCCGGGTCGTTGTACTCAGTCTTGAAAAGTGATGCCCTGTTTGTTGTTTAGCACTTCAGGGCATCTGGCACTCAGGAAGTGAGTAGCAGATGCCTGGATGTTCAGCTCAAGCTGGGACAAGCACACTGGATAAGGCTTTTTCTGGCGTGCCTTACCGCCTCACACTCGCCAACCTCTCACTTCTGAAAACATACAACCACTAACCTGCCACCAGTATTGCTTTTGGCAATCTGGAATCCTATTCTGGCATCTGGCTTCAGCTGACCCTACTTGAGCACCGCAAGCCAGCTTGCTTTAGCTATACATATCCATTCTTCGGACACAGACAGCTCTCTGTAGAGAAAACACGCTGTGCAGATCAACTGGGGAAAGCAGGATTGGTTTCAGGCTGTAACGGAGATACCAGCCGATTCAAAGAATAATCAATTGAGGAGCAAAGGAAATGAAACTCATGAACAGGGCCGGCCCGCTGGCCGTATTTTTCGCACTGATATTATTTTCGCAGGTTTCAGATGCGATAATTATTTCCAGCTACACAGCTTTATACAAAGATGGCTCGAAACTGGTAGTCGATCTTAAAGAACACGACTACGGTGAAGGGGCATATTATGCATCGTCAACCAGCTGGAACGAGCCTCCGCACCCACCTGTCCAAGGCTTTGATGCGTATTTTTACCCTTCCGCGCATTTGCAGAATACCCTCCCTGGTGTTTTTTCCGGGCCAGGAAAACTATCCGAAACCCTTCATTTAGATAACGGTCTGTATTTTGAGGTGGACAAGTACTCCGGCGCCTCAATGACCAGTTTTTTGTATCTGTTTTTTGCGGAAGACTGGGGCCTCTCAAACAACTCCATATTTTTTGCCTATGGTAATTATGATGTGGAATTTTCAGATGGTTTCTTTGAAACCTATATGTCCCCTTACCAGCTTGATGGACCCGGGAGTCTGGCGCTGATGATTATAGGTATCGCTGGTCTGGGATGGGTACGTCTGTACAGGCAAGCATAACGCACTGATACTGTCCTGAGGGGTTTTGGCGGTTCCAGGATTTGCGCCCTGACCGCCGGCAAAATGCCGCCCCTGCTCCTTACGACACCACTCCCCAATGACAGCTTTGTCATTACGCAAAAATCCAGATCACTCCATATATTTCAATACATTAAATACAAAACACATAACTGTACTACATCGATACACAGCCCTCGCACGAGCATTTGTTGCGGATCAGTCATGGTTGTTCTCTGGCTGACTGCTATGCTCAGTTCATAGGTGCAAACGGCATTCTGCAGTTTTACGGTCTGGCTCACCGTTCATAGGAATCCGTCAATTCCGACAGCAGGAAGGTTTCCTGCATACAACACTTTCCTGTAACGCTTATATATACCGCTGAAAGGAGATCGTGCATGAACAAGCATAAGTCGATGTTATACACCGCCGGTATTACCGGCATTGCTCTTTCTATCGGCGGCTGTGCCAGCCCTGGCGAGCGACCGGATTCAGACCTTCAATCCGCAGAGAGTTCTCTTCAGCAGGCCGTTGCCGCAGACGCCCGGAAGTTTGAACCAGTACTACTGAATAATGCGCAAAACAAAGTCGCCGACGCAAAAAGCCTTATAGAGCAGGAAAAGTACGTGGAAGCCGAGCGTCTTCTTGAACAGGCCGCTGTTGACGCCCAACTGGCTGGTACGCGTTCGGAAACGGCTAAAGCCAAACACGCTGTAGAGGAGATCAATAAAAACATTGAGTCGCTGCGCAAACAAATCAATCAAGACCAGTAATCGCCATATCTAAAAAGGAGACCGTTATGAACAAACGCAACATAACACTGGGCATGGCTGTGGGCTTTTCAGTACTGGTCGCCGGCTGCGCCACAACCCAGCCAGAAAATCCGATGGTTAATGAAGCTCGCGCCTCTTACTCCAAAATCAAAGACGACCCGGATGTTGCACGCAGCGGAGATCGTCAGCTACGTAGTGCAAGAGATGAGCTTAAACGTGCTGAAGCTTTGCTCGCTGACGGCGAAGATACTGTCCGCATTGAGCACGCAGCCTACCTTGCAAACCGCCACGCCCAGATCGCCAGCGAACAGGCCCAGCGCGCGCGACTTCAGGCGCAGATTGATTCCGCGGAAGAACGCCGCCGTGAGCTGATGCTTGACCAGCGTTCCAGTGAAGCAGAGCGGGCACGCAAGGAAGCCGAGATGCTGCGCAAGAGAATGGAGGAACTGCAGGCAGAGCGTACTGATCGAGGCATGGTACTGACACTGGGAGATGTCCTTTTCGATCTCAATAAAGCAGACCTTAAAGCTTCAGGGCAGAAAACCATCGGCCGCCTCGCTCAGTTCATGAGAGAGTATGAAGACAGGAGAGTCCGCGTGGAAGGTTACACCGACAGCACTGGTAACGACTTGTACAACCAGCAGTTATCCGAACGTCGGGCTCTGGCAGTTCGGGACGAACTGGTCGCACAGGGCATTGAGCGCCGCCGGGTAGAAATCCAGGGCTACGGTGAACAATTCCCTGTCGCCAGCAATGACACCTCCACTGGGCGGCAACAAAACCGTCGTGTAGAGATCGTGATCTCGGACAAAGACGGCAACATCGAGGCCCGGTAAAGCCGGTACTGGTATTGCAGAGGCTCGAACTCCGGACACATTGACCGGGGTCAAGCGTATCAATACCAAACGGCTTAAACTGAAATTGATGAATACGTTGACACACATCAGGAGTACTGCTGAATGGCACTGGAAAAACACGATCTGTTAAATGAACTGCCAGAATCTAAAGACGCCATCCATACACTGAAAACGACCGATCAGCATTTTGCGAAACTCTTCGAAACGTATCACGAGCTTGATCATGAAGTGCGTCGTATCGAACAGGGCGTCGAGACTCCTTCCGATGACTATCTTGAGGAGCAGAAAAAAAAGCGGCTGAGCCTGAAGGATCAGCTTTACGGCATGATCCGCGATTATGAAGCTTCGATGGCAAGCTGAGTCCCGCGTATTTCGGCGCACCCTGCCGCCCGTCTGCCGGGTGCGTTTCCCCTTCTGCTAGTTTCCCCGATCTTCTTCTGAATGAATGACAGCACCACACAGGGTTTCCCACCTGGATCGTTTTACTGCTAATCTGGTTGCACAATGAAACCCAGCCTGTCATAACAAAAACATCAGGAGAGACTTTCATGGAAAACGGTACCCACTATCGCACCTGTCATTTGTGTGAAGCCATGTGCGGCGTTGCCGTTGAAATGAAGGGAGGGCGCATTGCCGCCATCAAGGGCGATGAAAACGACCCCCTGAGCCATGGACACATCTGCCCGAAAGCAGTTGCTCTGCAGGATCTTCATGAAGATCCGGACCGGCTGCGTAAACCGGTTCGCAAAACGGCCACTGGCTGGCAGGAGATCGAATGGGATGAGGCCTTCAGAACTGTAGCGGAAAAACTGCATCGCACACGCACCAGCCATGGTCGCAACAGCATTGGTGTGTACCTCGGCAACCCAAACGTCCACAACCACGGCTCGCTGATCGCAACCATGCCGTTTCTACGGGCGCTTGGCACCCAGAACCGTTTTTCTGCAACCTCCAACGACCAACTCCCGCATATGCTTGCCAGCCTGGAGATGTTCGGTCATCAGGTTCTGTTTCCTGTCCCGGATATCGATCACACCGACCTGTTTATCTGCATTGGCGGGAACCCCATGGCGTCCAACGGCAGCCTGATGACCGTCCCTGACTTTCGCGGCCGGCTCAAAGCTCTGAAGCAGCGCAATGGCAGGATGATAGTTGTGGATCCCCGGCGCACAGAAACTGCAAAACTTGCAGAGGAATTTCATTTCATCCGCCCCGGCACCGATGCTTTCCTGCTGATGGCTATGGTGAATAGCCTGTTTACGGACGGATTAATCCACCCCGGCCCTGCAGAAGATCTTGTTAAAGACATGGACCTCTTGCGCCTGGCCTGCATGCCATTCACTCCCGACGCTGTTGCTGAGCGCACGGGCATTAGCGCGGAGACCATACGTAACCTTGCGCACCAGCTTGCAAAGACCCCCAAAGCTGCTCTGTACACCCGCATGGGCACCAGCACCCAGACATTCGGCAGCATCGCCACCTGGCTGGCTTACTGTCTGAACATTCTGACAGGAAAGCTGGATAGCGTTGGCGGAGTTATGTTCACTCAGCCAGCCATTGATCTCGTTGCCCTGGGGGCATTGTCCGGTCAACGAGGGCATTTTGGTAAGCGCCATAGCCGGATTAAAGCACTGCCGGAGTTTGCCGGGGAGTATCCCGCCAGCACCATGGCCGACGAAATACTCACACCGGGTGAGGGGCAGATTCGCGCCTTTGTGACCATCGCCGGTAACCCGGTGCTTTCCAGCCCCAATGGGCGCCGGCTGGACAAGGCTCTGAGCGGGCTGGATTTTATGGTATCGGTGGATTACTACATAAACGAAACCACTCGCCACGCAGACATCATCCTGCCCCCGACCGCAGCCCTTGAGCGTAGTCACTACGATATCGTATTCAACATGCTGGCCGTACGGAACGTATCAAAATACAGCGAGGCGCTGTTTGATGCAGGCCCGGACTCCCGGCATGACTGGGAGATTCTACTGGAACTGGCTCACAGGTTAGAGAAGTTGCGTAAAGGCGGAAAACTGGCTATTCGCTCCGAACTGGGCTGGCGAGCGTTCAAACAGGCAGGTCCCGATCCGATCATTGATCTGCTTCTCCGAACCGGCCCTTATGGCACAGATACCGGGCGTGCTCGTGCGATACTGGAGCCGGCCACAAGCCTGGCTATGGACCTGTTACCCAAACGCCACCCTCTGCGCGCCCTCACCAGACTGAGCTCCCTTAATCCTCAATGGCAGGAACTGCCCAAAGGGCTTTCCCTCAAGCGCCTGAAGCAGAGTCCCAGCGGAATTGATCTGGGAGCTCTGCGACCAGCCCTGCCCAACAGACTGTTCACACAGGACGGAAAGATACATCTGGCTCCACGGCGCTATCTTGAAGATGTAGAACGTCTTCACCGGAAACTGTCTGAACCGGACTCACCCGGTGAGCTGCTGGTGATTGGCCGGCGCCATGTTCGCAGCAACAACTCATGGATGCACAACAGCCGCAGACTGGTGAAGGGCAAAGATCGCTGCACTTTACTGGTCCACCCCAATGATGCAGGCCGGCTGGGCCTTAAAGACGGCTGTCAGGCGGAGATAAGTTCTGCTGACCGCCGGATCCTGTTGCCGGTGGAAGTTACCGAAGACATGATGCCAGGCGTGGTTTCCATTCCCCACGGCTGGGGTCATGACCGCGACGGTACAGGCCAGTCCACCGCAGCCAGTCATCCAGGCGCAAGCATTAACGACGTATTGAGCGACGAACATACAGATCCGGTGGCGGGTACATCCGTATTGAATGGTCAGTCGGTAACTGTCAAAGTCTGGCAACCGGAACAGAAACCTGTACCGGCCTGAACAAAACGGGGAGAAGAAAATGCCTGAGTGGCTGCAGTGGAGCCTGATTATTACCGGTGCTATCGCTATTGTTGTATTACTGGGTTTTATCCGAAGGCAAACGGTTATTCTGTCTGACAACCGCAAACGCCAGCAAAAAGCAGATGCATTTCAGGCCCGACGGCGCGAGGACATGATCGACAGTATCCGTATGATCGCTATGGCTATTGAGGAAAATCAGGTCGAATACTCGGAAGCCTGCTTACGCATCAAGGGCCTGCTTGATCATGTGGAGCCTGCGCTCATGGAACAAGCACCCTACCGGGTATTTCTGGAGGTATATGAGCAACTTCGCCATATGCCCACTCACCAGGCGCGCCAGGATACGGAAGCACGTTTCGTGGAAAAAATGGACAAGGAACGGTTCTCGGTAGAGAAGCGCCATGCTGATGAAATTCGCAGCGCCGCGACCGCCATCCGGAATCACCCGTTCTGATCAGCTCCCACATTTGTATCTTTTTGTAACCGGGAAATGTGTAGCCTGTGCATTTATTATTCTGAATATCAGCAGCTTGTCCCAAGCAGTCAAAAATGACAAAGCGCTCAGGCTCAATCTCCCACCCTCAATACCTTTTCTTTTTACAAACCTTGTCTAAATTGAAATCAGGGCGGTGATTTTTTACTGCATCGATGACCGCCCTGCGTTGTTTCTCCTGATATGTTCGGACGACTCTGCTATAAGCGAAAGCCTTGCCGGCCTTTATTCTGGGCCGGTTTTTTTTGTTACTGCGTCATCATGCCGGCCATAGCCATAATGTTGTCTTTGCCGTCTACGAGTTCATCAAACTGTTCTTCTACCTGCTTGCGATCCAGCCCTAACTCGTCGAAAACTTCCTGCTCTACGGTTTCGCTGGCACCAAGAGCTATGCCTCTGGCAGCCAACAGTTGCCGGCCCAGCCACAGCAGCCTGGCATAAACACTGTGATCACCTTTATATCCTGGATGCTTCTGATACCTGAGAGCCATAGTGACCTCGTCCGGCATACCCCAGTTCTCCATTAACTGGCCGGCAATCTGTTCACGGGTGATACCCAGGAGGTAATGTTCCGTAACCGAGGAATCAATGGCTGGGTTTACTTCCAGGGAGCGGCATACCAGTTTGAAATGGGGAGGAAAAACCTGCGCAAGCAGAAGGTAGCCAAAGTTATGCAGAAGACCCGAAAGATATGCCAGCCCGATCGCAGGGCGCTCACCCCGGGGCATCATACTGGCGAGAATGCCCGCTGACTGCGCCTGCCATATTGCCTGCTGCCAGTAATCCACATAGCCATCAGGGTGGTCCTGGGGCGGCTTGAGCGTATGCCCAAGGGACAGCCCCATCGCCAGATTCATGACCATATCAAACCCGAGTACCCGGGATACGGCATCGTGCACGGACCGAACTTGCCCGGCGGCCGCGTAAAAGGAAGATGATGCCCAACTGACAACCTGAGCGGCCAGGCTGGGATCACTCTCAACGATATCCACTAGATCACCCATTACTGCATTGGGATTTACCCGCAAGTGAATGATTCGCTGAGCTGTTTCCGGCAACGGTGGAAGTTCCATCGTGTCTTCAAGACGCTGCCGGATGCGCAGGCTTGTAAATTTTTTCAGGGCGAAAGTCAGCTGGGCACGGTCTTTGTCCGGGTCATCCAGATTTACAGCTATATTTTCCGATGCCACCGTAAACGACCGGCGATCCGCAGATGACGTCAGCGCGCGAAAATCTTCAGCAGGCATCACCAGGGCCAGATTCTGTTCACCCAGCTCCAGGGCTACTGCGGGCAAATCATCTACCCTGCGATCCACTATGGTAGGCCAGCCTGTAAGCGAAGGCAGAGCCGGAAGCTCCCTCAGGCCGGCGCGTTTTTTTACACGTACCTGCTCCCGGGGCTTCATAAGACGAAAATTCCGCTCCAGTTGCTTGTTCAAGCGCTCGAGGTCAATCAAATCTTCTTTGCAGCAAATGACCTGGAGATTATCCTGCCCGTCTTCGAGCAACACCATCCGCAACAGCTCGTGCCTGTTAGCCTGACGTGCGTCTCTCAGCGACACGCCCTTAGCGGCATCGCCCAAGGCCTGCTGAACCGTGACAGGTAATTCCATCGTTTTCTCCCAAGTGTTTTGCTGCTTGCCGTACGGCCTTCAAATCAACCGTGAGGGCCTCAGTATAGGACATAGTCTGTGTCTGAAGTTGATATTGAGTCTGTTCACACATCTCCATACCGCATTTTTTCACCCAGCCAGCGCCTGATCAGTGCCTGCACCAGCCGGGGGTGCCCCATGAGCCCCGGCGCCATCTCGCGCACGGGTTCAATCCAGCCCTTATCTCGTTCAAAGTCTGCCAGCCGGAACTGCATCATGCCAGTCTGACGCGTGCCAAGCACTTCACCTGGCCCCCGTATTTCAAGATCTTTCTCGGCAATCACAAAGCCATCCTGACTCTCACGCAGGGCCTGCAGCCGCGCCTTGCCATTAGCAGAGAGGGGTGGGTGGTACATAAGCACACAGAAGCTGGCCTGTTCACCCCGCCCCACCCTGCCACGAAGCTGGTGCAACTGAGCCAGCCCCAGTCGCTCCGGGTTCTCAATGATGATCAGCGATGCATTGGGAACATCAACGCCCACCTCAATTACAGTGGTAGCAACCAGAAGATCAAGCTCACCCCGTTTGAACTGGTCCATAACAGACGCTTTTTCTGCGGATTTCAGGCGCCCATGGACCAGCCCGATTTTCAGGCCCGGCAACCGCTCCGTCAGTTCCTGTTCAGTTACTTCAGCCGCCTGACATTGCAATGCTTCCGACTCTTCAATAAGAGTACAGACCCAATAAGCCTGTCGACCATCGTTGCAGGCCCCACGCACACGCTCAATCACATCTTCCCGGCGGCTGTCAGGGATTACAATAGTTTCTATGGGCTTACGGCCCGGCGGCAACTCGTCAATCACCGAGGTATCAAGATCCGCGTACGCGCTCATCGCTAATGTGCGCGGGATTGGAGTCGCTGTCATAATCAACTGGTGTGGTGCCAGAGTGCTCCCCACGCCCTTTTCACGTAACGCAAGACGCTGGTGCACACCAAACCGATGCTGCTCGTCTACGATTACCAGAGCCAGACGGTGAAACAACACATCATCCTGAAACAGAGCATGGGTTCCGATTACAATGTCTGCGACGCCGCTATGAACGGCTTCCAGAGTCTCTTTTCGGGCTTTCCCTTTGACCTTGCCGGACAGCCAGGCCACGCGGGCTCCCAAGGGCTCAAACCAACTACAAAAGTTCTGGTAATGCTGCTCGGCCAGTATTTCTGTCGGTGCCATAAGCGCAACCTGGGCACCCGCACCCATCGCCTGAAGCGCCGCCAGAGCGGCAACCACGGTTTTACCGGAACCCACATCGCCCTGAACCAGTCGCAGCATTGGCAAAGGTTGGCTGAGATCCTGCCGGATATCGCTCATAACGTGACGTTGCGCACCCGTCAGCGCAAATGGCAGCTCTTCCAGAAATCGTTCAGACAAATCGCCGGCAGGCAGCAGGGGTAAAGACTGGCGGGCCTGAATCTGCTGCCGGACCTGCAGCATACTCAATTGGTGGGCAAGCAGTTCTTCCATAACAAGTCGCTGCTGTGCCGGGTGAAGCCCCTCCATGAGCAGATGAACCGGAGCATTGGCAGGAGGAGAATGTACCAGCTGGACAGCCTCTGTAATGCCTGGCAACTGGAACTTGGCCAACAACTCTGCCGGCAACCAATCATGTATCGGATGACGTTGAAGGTATCCCAGAGCCTGCTGGCACAGCCCTCTGACGCGCGGCTGCTGTATGCCTTCCGTCAGAGGATAAACTGGCGTCAGGGTAGCCTGGCCGTCAGCAGGCATGGGTGGAGGGTTGACCTGATACTCGGGGTGATAAAACTCGTACCCGGCGCGGCCCGGGCGTACTTCACCAAAACACCTGACCAGCGAGCCTTCGGAAAGTTGATTTTTCTGTGCTGCGTTAAAATGAAAAAACCGCATCACCAGAAATCCACTGCTGTCTTTCAAGGTAACCTGCAGGCTGCGACGCCGCCCCATCACCAGATCCGCCTTCATCACCTCACCTTCCACCACAGCCACGTCACCTACTCTCAGGTTGCCCATGGGCACAATGCGGGTGCGGTCTTCATAACGATGAGGGAGGTGAAACAGCAAATCCTGCAGCGATGCGATTCCCAGTCGCGCCAGCTTCTCAGCCAGGGCGCTTCCTACGCCTTTAAGCTCAGTAACCGGAATATCATCCAGTGATGCCATGCGTCAGATCAGTCCGCTTTTGCTTTTTCAATCACCCGGCACTGACTTGCTGCCAGTGAAAGAACATCAATGGCTTTGGGCCTCGGGAAGGTGACCCTCCAGGCCAGAGCCACTGTCCGAAAAGGCACAGGAGCCGCAAAAGGCCGGGTAACAAGTACGTCTTCGCTATACCCCATGGCGGTAGCCGCGGAGAGCGGAAGAACGGTAATCCCCAGGCCAGAGGCAACCATATGACGAATAGTCTCCAGAGAGCTGCCCTCAGTAACCAGCGATGGCGAGCCTATGTCAGCACGACGGGTAACCGCATCCACCAGCGGTGGGCAGGATTCCAGCACCTGATCCCGGAAGCAATGCCCGGGGCCCAGCAACAGCAATTGCTCACGGGCAAGTTCGTCGCCAGTGATCTCTTTCTTCGCGGCGAGCGGGTGGCCGGCAGGCAGAAGTACTACAAAGGGTTCATCGTATAGCGGCAGCGTCAACACTTCCGCTTCTTCAAACGGTAATGCAATGATAATTGCGTCCAGCTCCGACTGTCGCAACTTCTGACGCAGACTGGCTGTGTAGTTTTCTTCGATATAGAGTGGCATCTCAGGCGCTGCACGGCGTAACTCCGGCAACAGATGAGGGAACAGATAAGGCCCAATGGTATAAATTGCCCCGACCTTCAAGGGTGAGCACAACTGGTTTTTACCATCCTGAGCCATGTCGCGGATCACGCTGACCTGATCGAGAACCCGCTGGGCCTGCTCAACAATACGCTGGCCGGTTTCCGTTACCCGAATACTGCTTTTACTGCGTTCAAAAAGCGGGACACCCAACTCGTCTTCCAGTTTTTTGACCGCAACGCTGAGTGTAGGCTGACTCACATGGCAGCGCTCTGCAGCTCTGCCAAAATGCCTTTCGCGGGCAAGCGTAACGACGTATCGTAACTCGGTAAGAGTCATGGTGATCTCCGGTCAAAAGGATACGGGTCGAGATTTCATTTATGAATGAGTCAAAGGATAAGGATTGATATTGTCTATGGCAATCACTGAACGCAATAGTATGCCAGGAATTCTTGTTGCCGGTTGCGGCAAGCTCGGTGGTGCTATCGCCGATCTGCTGAAAGACTCTGCACAGGTCTATGGACTACGCCGCAATCCGTCCAGGGTTCCGGAAGGCATACTGCCCATCGGCGCAGATCTGAACCGCCCGGAAAGCCTGAAGGATATGCTACCGGCGAATCTGGACAGCGTTATCTACTGTCTGACCCCTTCGAGTTACGACGAACAGGGGTATAGAGATGCTTATGTTAACGGCCTCCTCAACCTGCTTGAAGCCTTGGGCAACCAAAAGCTCAAACGGCTCTTTTTTATCAGCAGCACCAGTGTTTATGCCCAGGACGACGACAGCCTGGTAGATGAAACCAGCCCGGCTTCCCCTGCCCGCGTCACAGGCCAACAGATACTTGCCGGCGAACAGACAGCACTGGATAGCGGCCATCCCGCAACAGTTGTCCGCTTCAGCGGAATTTACGGGCCTTCACGGAGGCGCTTTCTTGAGGAAGTTATTGAGGGGCGCATGAACCCGGAGAAGCCTGCACCTTTCAGCAATCGTATTCATGAGGAAGACGCTGCCGCAGTTGTGGCTTATCTCAGTGGGCTGGCACTTGCTGGAAAACCTCTGGACAACTGCTATGTGGCCAGCGACTGCGAGCCGGTTCGCCTTGATGACGTGGTTGCATGGGTCCGCCAGCAGGTTCCCTGCGCCGAGCCGGTAGCAGAGGCCAGAAAGGGCGGACGGGCCGGCAGTAAACGCTGCAACAATCAGAGATTGCTACAAACCGGGTTCAGATTTCGCTATCCGGATTTCCGGGCCGGGTACCGTGAAATGATCGATAAAAGCCCGGCCTGGAACGAATAAAGGCAGCCAGTGTGGCTGCCTTTATTCCGTGACTCTGAGCTGGTTCAGCTCAGCACCATTACCGCTTCCATCTCTACAGGCACACCCTTGGGTAGCGCCGATACCTCTACCGCAGCCCGGGCTGGATATGGCTCCTGGAAATACGTCGCCATGATCTCATTGACCGTCGCGAAGTTCGACAGGTCGGTCATGTAGATATTTACCTTTACAATATCCTTCAGCTCCCCTCCTGCAGCTTCACACACAGCCCTGAGGTTATCGAACACCTGGCGGGTATTGGCAGCAAAGTCTCCGGAAACTACCTCCATGGTCTCAGGGACCAGAGGAATCTGACCTGAAATATAGACCGTGTCACCCGCCTTTACGGCCTGGGAGTATGTGCCAATTGCACGTGGTGCATTTTCAGTCTGAATTATGGATTTGTTGGTCATACCGTTCTGCTTCCTCTCGTCCAAAACGCCAATCGTCGCTGTTACCCGCGGGAGCTGTCAATAAGACAGTCCCCGCGGGCTCAGTATTTTACACGGTTAATCGATGTGACCGCTTTGATATTACGGACCCGGCGCATTACGCGAGCCAGATGCCTGCGGCCGTGAACCTTGACGACCACGCTGACCACACCAAAACGCGCATTCTGCTCATCCACGCTGATACGCTCTATATTTCCATCTGCCATGGCAACAGCCTTGGCAACTTCGGCTATTACTCCACGCTGGCGCTCAAGCTCAACACGCAGCTCTACGGAAAACTCATCGGTAATGTCCTTGGCCCAGGTAAGGTGGGTCAGTCGAGACCGGCCGCCATTATCTTCTGGCAGACGGGAGCAGGTATCCGAATGGATAACCATGCCATTACCGGATTCCATTACCCCAACCACAGGATCCCCGGGAATAGGCTTGCAGCAGGTTGCGAAACGAACAAGCATTCCTTCCGTACCACGTATGGTTACAGGCGTTTCGTCACTCTCACTTACATCCCCAGCCGGATCTTGCTGCTCTGGACTTTCAGCACCACTGACAAGCTGGCGAGCGACAAGGTAAGCCATGCGTTTGCCCAGACCAATATCGCTGACCAGATCATCGAAACTGCTGACCTGATTGTGGCCGACGACAGTCTGCTTCTGTTCGTCACTGATATCGGACAGGCTGGCACCGAACCCATTGAGAGACTTTTTCAGCAGGGCACGCCCCAGCTCCAGCGACTCCGCCAGCTTCTGACTCTTGAGTGTATGACGAATACTGCTACGGGCCTTACCAGTAACCACAAAGCTCAGCCATGCGGGGTTGGGCCGCGCGCCGGGTGCCGTAATCACTTCCACTGTCTGGCCACTCTGCAGGGGTTTGCTGAGAGACCCGAGATTCCGGTTTATCCGGCAGGCTACGGTTGCATTACCAATATCCGTATGAATCGTGTAGGCAAAATCCACTGGCGTTGCGCCCCGGGGCAACTCCATGATTTTACCCTTTGGAGTAAACACATAGATTTCATCCGGGAAGAGATCCACTTTTACGTGCTCTATAAACTCGAGGGAGTCGTCTGCCCGCTCACGCATCTCCATGAGACCTTTAACCCAACGGTCGACCCTTGTCTGATTCACGCTGGTCGCATTGGTCGGCTCGTTCTTGTACATCCAGTGCGCGGCGATACCATCGTTAGCAATATGCTCCATTTCCTCTGTGCGGATCTGGATTTCGATGTTCACATGCATGCCAAACAGGGTGGTATGTAACGACTGGTAGCCATTGGCCTTGGGCATTGCGATGTAATCTTTGAACCGGCCCGGCATTGGCTTGTAAAGGTTATGAACCGCACCAAGAATCCGGTAGCAGTCGTCTTCAGTATCCGTGATGATGCGGAAAGCATACACGTCCATGATTTCATAGAACGACTTCTGCTGGAGCTTCATCTTGTTGTAGATACTGTTCAGATGCTTCTCACGGCCGAGTATCCTGCCCGGAAGCCCACGCTCTTCCAGCTTTTCCTGAAGCTTGCCGCGAATATCCTCAATAATCTCCCGATGACTGCCGCGCAGTTTGTCTACGGCTTTGGAGATATAACGGGAGCGCATCGGATGCAGAGATGAAAAGCCCAGATCTTCCAACTCGGTAGAGATCGCATGCATACCAAGACGATTGGCTATCGGGGCATATATGTCGAGAGTTTCAGTGGCAATACGCTGGCGTTTTTCATAGGGCATGGGCCCCAGAGTACGCATATTGTGCAGGCGATCAGCAAGCTTCACCAGAATAACCCGGATATCCCGGGCCATCGCCAGGGTCATTTTCTGGAAGTTCTCCGCCTGGGCTTCTGCACGGGAGCGAAACTCTATCTGAGTCAACTTGCTGACCCCATCAACCAGCTCAGCTACGTCTTCTCCGAACTGCTCGGCAAGAGCATCCTTGGGAATACCTGTGTCTTCAATAACATCGTGAAGCATCGCCGCCATCAGACTCTGATGATCGAGTTTCAGACCGGCAAGGATATGAGCAACGGCAAGGGGGTGAGTTATATAGCGATCGCCGCTTTTGCGCATCTGGCCCTCATGGGCCTGCTCCGCATAATAGTAGGCCCTTCGCACCTGATTAATGCGATTGGTATCCAGATAGGTGCTAAGCTCAACCGCCAGCCCTTCTACTGTAGCCTCAAGCGACACCGCGCCTCCGTATTATTCCGACTTCCTACTATTATATGGGACAGAAACAAAAAAACCCGAATGCAGGCATTCGGGTTTGTACTCTGTCCTTCCAGCAACAATCTATAGACACACTATAAACTGCAGAGACAGATTTCAATGCTTTCCTGTGCCGGGCGGACTAAAATGCCCGCACCAGCCTTAATCTTCTTCGATTTCGTTCAGGAGATCGCGGCTGACCAGGCCTGCAGCAATTTCGCGCAGAGCAATTACTGTAGGCTTGTCGTTTTCTTCAGCGACCATCGGCTCAGCACCTTTGGTGGCAAGCTGACGGGAACGTTTGGTAGCCAGCATGACCAGCTGGAAGCGGTTATCAACGTGTTCCAGACAATCTTCAACGGTAACTCGTGCCATAACTTCCCCGACAAAATAAAAATGACTGATTTAGCAGACCGCGTAGTTTACTGCCAGCGGCACAATTTGTATACAGAAAAAGCCTTAATCATGCAGGCTTATCATTCTCGCCCGAAAGCCCCGCAAGCAGATGCCGGTGTCGTGACCGCTGAATAATAATCTGAAGGCGCTGACTGCGCACAACGGCCAGCAAATCGGCCAGGGCTTCCCGGAAATCGTCGTTCACGACCAGATAGTCAAACTCCTCAGCATGACGGCATTCTTCCCGGGCTTCAGACAATCGCCGCTCCACCACATCCGAGGCATCGGTCCCCCTGCCCACAAGGCGATCCCTCAATATTTCATACGAAGGCGGCACAATGAAAACACTGACACACTCGGGAATCAGCCGCCGCACCTGTTCGGCACCCTGCCAGTCGATCTCGAGAATGACATCGTGCCCTCTGGCCAGAGTTTCCCGCACCCACACCATGGACGTACCGTAGTAATTACCGAAAACATCAGCATGTTCCAGAAATTCCCCGCGGCTAATCATGGCTTCAAATTCAGCACGGCTCACGAAATGGTAGTTAACGCCGTCCTTCTCCCCTTCGCGCATGGGGCGGGTAGTGTGCGAAACAGACACTCCAAGCTTTTGGTCCGCACGCACCATTTCTGCCACAAGACTGGTCTTGCCAGCACCCGACGGTGCAGAAATGACAAACAGAGTACCCGTTTCACCGGCCTGACTCATGACTCAACAACTCCTGGACTGGATCTGGCCACCATCACTGAAGGCCCGGAAAACCGGAAATTATACGGGCTTTGACCAAACACCGCATCCCGGATACCCCGACAACTGGTAACATTGGGCTGGCGGCCGGAAATACCGCAACATCATCCCCAAGCACAGCAAAATGACGGAAAGGTAGCATGGATAAATTTCTGATTGTCATGGACCCAGCCCAAAAGCACCAAAAGGCTTTGGCCCGGGGAATCGAACTGGCACGCGCCACCGGCGCTCATCTGGAAGTCGTGGCCTTCACCCATGAACACCTTGGCGCCCTGCCTTCAGATCCCGCCATACAGCAGCAGGCACGGGGTGCCATGATTGAGCTCCGCCAGCGCTGGCTGGACCAGATACTGGCACTTTCTGACTGCAGCGACCTGAACATCACCACCCATACGGTGTGGGAAAAACACATACACCAGTGGATCATCGAACACTGCCACCCCAACCGCTTCAAGGCCGTCATCAAAACCGGCCAACGCTCAGAGACATTACTCTATACGCCGACCGACTGGCACCTTATCCGGGAATGCCCTGTGCCGGTCATGCTGGTTGCGGAGCAGAAATGGAACCATGCCCACCCGATTCTCGCAGCTATAGACCTGAGCTCTGGTAAGCCAGTCAAAAAAGCGCTCAATACGAAAATCATCGAACAGGCCAACGCCCTGGCAAAAGCCTTCGGAGTGGAGCTGCACCTGGTTCACGCGCTGCATATTTCCGAAATACTGGCAGATCTTGAGATTATTAATGTGGCTGAGCACGAGAAGAAGCGTAAAGAAACGCTGGAACCTGCCATCACCCACCTGTGTAATACTTGGCACCTGCGCCCCGATCAGATCCACCTGGCCGTTGGCCCTGCACACAAGGTAATCCCCAGCGTTGCCAGCAAACTGAAAGCCGACATGGTAGTCATTGGCACCAGCGGCAAAACCGGCCTCAGAGCGAGAGTCATTGGCAATACTGCGGAGAAAGTCCTTACTCACCTGAGAACCGACCTGCTTGCCATCAAACCCGGAGAGGCTGGAGAGTAATGCGCAGAAAATTCGACATCACGACTGACCAGCCTGAAACCGCTGCTGACGCCCTGTGCCAGGCATCAGGGCTTCCACGCCAACGCATAAAAGACGCCATGAACAAGGGCGCGTGCTGGTGGACACTTAAAGGCAAACTTGTACGTCTGCGACGTGCAACCAAGGAGGTCAAGGCGGGTACGCGACTACAACTGTACTATGACGAAAACGTACTGGACCGGAAGCCTGAACCCGCAACCCTGATAACGGACAAAGCCCGTTACAGCGTATGGTACAAACCCCACGGCATGCTGGCACAGGGCTCACAGTGGGGTGATCACTGCAGCCTGCTACGCTGGGCCGAGCTTGAACTCAAGCGCCCGTGCTATCTGATCCACAGGCTCGACGCCGATGCAGCGGGGCTGATGCTCATCGCCCACGACTCGAAAGCCGCCGGCGCCCTCTCCCAGTGTTTTTCCGGGCGCACCATAACCAAGCAATACCTGGCCAGAGTTACAGGCATTATCTGCATCCAGGACCAGCTCATCGACATGCCGGTTGACGGCAAAGCCGCCATTAGCAGGGCCACCACCCTGACCACAGATGAGCCCAGTCAGACCAGCCTCTTGCAAGTAGCCATTGAAACCGGGCGAAAACACCAGATCCGCAAGCACTTGCAGAGCATCGGGCATCCGATTGTCGGGGATCGCCTTTACGGAAGGCCTGCCAAGACTCCCCTGCAACTTCTGGCCCTCAGCCTCGAATTCGACTGCCCTCTGAGCCGGCAACGGGTAAAACTGGAACTGCCAGAGCCTCTGAACAGACTGAGCCCTGTCTGACCGGCCAGGGCTGAATCACTGATCGGCAAACTCACCCAGCAAGTGGACTAACCCCCGCCCCAACGTGGCACGCCAATGATAGTAATCATGCCCGGCACCGAATTCCTCCAGCATCACATCGTAACCCTTTACGGAAAGGATCTGTTCTAGTTGTCGATTGGCATTCAGGATGCCACTTTCACCAAAATCAGTCTCGAATACCCCTGCACTCAGATAAAAACGGACCGGCAAAAGGGGGGCTTCCGCCAGCCTTGCATTCAACCACTCCGGACGTACATCCTCTTCCGGACTCCACCAGAAGGATCCGGACTGGCTCAACACCAGACCAAACAACTCCGGGTAACGGTAGGCCGTGCAGGCCGATGCCAGCCCCCCGAAACTGGCGCCGGCCAGCAGCGTCTGCTCCCCGGAAAATACCAGTCCGGTTTTGCCCGCGACAAAAGGCAGCAGCTCCAGCGCCATAAAATCGGCAAAGGTTTCGTTGCAAGGCAATTCACTATTGCGCGCGCTGCGGTTCGGATTGCTCACAAACACAGCAACAACCGGAGGAATCTCTCCACTGCGGCTCAGGTTATCCAGAATTCTCGGTGCAGGCACTTTGCTCAGATAATCATCTCCGTCAAAGAAAATAACCAGGGGCACTGCATCATCCCCGGAGGCGTTTAAATCCTCAGGTACCATAATAGCGATATCCCGGGTATTACCGAGCCGGTCACTGGTCAGCGGGTAACGGGAAGGCTCCGGCAACGGACGATCGCCATCGAGCAGGTTGTCCGAAGGCGCCTTGTCCAATTCCAGCACTGAGCGCGAGTTGTAAACATCCGAAGCCCCGCCGGGATACCAAACGTGTGGATTGGCCGGGTCCCTCTGTGCCGTGGCAAGAATCGCAACCCGCTGATCCCGGGGGGAGCCATTCACTCTGGGAACATCCGGCGCCAGCATATAGCTCATACGGGTATCAGCAGGCATAGCGTAACTCCGGTACCAGATATCCGTACCTGCAAGCCGGAACAAAGGATCATGCTCGTAGCCAGGCCCACCGAAGAGAAGCACCCGGTCGTTGGCGCCGTACCACAGAAAGGTCACCAGACGCTCATCAGCTTTCAGGCCCGAATCCGGTACATCGTCCGGCAATTCGACCAGAGGGGTTCCATCGGCTACCAGCGAAGACCAGACGCTATCCGGAGTCTGGCCGTTTTGCAGCGCTTGTCGTGCCGACAGGACTCTCCTGCTCTGGATATCGGAACGAATATTTTCTCCGGGAGCCAGCAGCGGTACCTTCTCGAGTTTCAGGTGCACCTCTGCCTCAGGCCTTAAAGTCTGAATGACCAGACGGTAGTTCCCGGCTTCCGGGGCTGCAAAGTAAATCCACGCTTCCGAATCGCCGTGGCCAGCCAGGTAACGAACAGGACCACTGTCATCATGGATCATGGCTTCCAGCGCCGACTGACCAGACAGATGCCCCCGAATGTACTCACCTTTTTTCAGCGCCACTGGCAGGCTGTAATGCTCGCCTGCATCTATGGTGAAACGAATATTGACAGGTAGTTCCAGCGTTGCACCATTTGCCGCCAGGGCAGCCAGCGATATCACCAGAAAAGGCATTAACCTCCTGAACATCCCCCATTACCTCCCATAGAAAAAAGGCGACCTGAAAGCCGCCTTTTGCTGTTTATCCAGTCAGAAATCGTAGCTCAGACCGGCATAGACACTCCGGCCGACAAGGTTGCTGTAATAGTCATCGTTATCGTCGCTCAGGCTGGCGTTCGTCAGGTTATTGATACCCGCCCGCAAAACCAGCCCTTTGGCCACACGACTGTTCACAGACACATCGAATAACGTATAAGATGGCTGTTTCTCGGCGCTGTAGTTCTTCTGCCCGCCTGTATACTCAGCACCGAAACGCAGACCGGTACTTTCAAGCACCTGCCAGTTAACACCAGCGCTCAGAGTGTGCCTTGGATGGTAGGCCAGCTCTCCTGCACCGTTTTCCTCGGTATCCAGATAGGCATAGGCTGCATCCATTTTTACCGCACTGCTCAACTCCAGCTCGCCTTCAAGCTCAAGCCCCCAGAGCTGCACTTCGTTCAGATTTACCCAGGCCCGGGCATTGGTCGCCGAATCATAAGTAGCGGTAATCATGTCCTCAACGTCCGAACGGAACAGAACCGCACTCATGCGCCACATATTCTGATCGACCTCTGCACCGATCTCGTAGTTGGTACTGGTTTCCGGCACAAGGTCCGGATTACCCGGGATAAAACAGCTGCCACCACAACTGACGATCCGATATTCCTCAACCAGCTGATACAGACCCGGCGCCTTGAACGCTGTACTGACACCGCCCTTCAGGGACACGCCTTCATTCAGGCGATACACCAGATAACCCCGCGGCGTGAACTCACCATCAAATTCATCGTGATTCTCATAACGACCACCCAGCGTCATGGTCAAGCGGTCATTCAGACGTAGCTCATCCTGCAGATAAACCGCCTGGATCTGCGCATCGGCGCCACCAGTCCTGGTAAAGGAAACGTCATCACTCACTTCCTGCTCCCTGAACTCATAGCCGGCGGTGAGGCCGTGAACACCAAGGACAAAACTGCTACTGCCCGCAACGGTAAGATTCTCTTCTTTCAGGTAACGTTGCTGAGGAGCCGGATAAAGGATGTTGAAATCATCGACATCCGCCTGCTCAAAATTCACGTTCAGGCGGGTACTACCCCAGCCCCAGTTACCCTCATGACCCAATGAATAGGTTTCCCGTTCAATTTCCTGCGCACGGTAATCCGGCCCCGCGCTGTATATGCCGTATGGGCGCTCATCCCGGTTAACGCTGACATCCGCCGACAGGGTCTGCCGGTTATCAATATCCCAGCTCAGGGAACCGGACAGGTTGCGGGCCTCTTTTTCCTCCCGTTCCGGAACATCATCCTCATTATTCACATACCAGGCATCGCGATCATAAAACTCGCCACTAAGCCGCACATAGACGTCATTCGCCAGAGGTCCAGCAGTTGAGAGGTTGGTACGCAGCTCATCCCCTTCTTCACCTTCAAGCACAGATTCGTACATTGCATCCAGAGAGGCTGTCCACTCGCCAGAGGCCTTCCTGGTAATGATATTGATGACACCACCCATAGCGTCGGCACCATAGAGTGACGACATAGGCCCGCGTACAATTTCAATCCGCTCGATACTTGAGCGGGGAATGGAGCTGTAATCAAAGTCCCCTCCTCGCCAGAGAGCACCAGAAGATGACACCCGCTTCCCATCAATCAGAATCAGGGTATAGCCCCCGTCAAGACCACGTATGCGAACCTCATCCCGACCGTTACCGTCTGTGGCATTAATCACCCCCACATTCCGGCTGATCAGATCCGCAACGCTCGCAGAAGGATTGTCCCGGAGAGTTTGCTCATCAATCACCGAGGTAAAAGCCGGAGCTGTCAACTGGGTATGTTCCGTGCCAGAGGCGGTTACCACCAACGCGTCGAGCTCCTGAACTTCAGCGGACACAGGCGAGTGGATCAGCATCAAAGCAGATGCCAGCGACGAAAGAGAGACAGCACCAAAAACAGGCTTCCGGGTCATAGCATTTCCTTATAAAAACCGCCCCCAAAAGGGCATGCAGGGCAAGGATCCACCCCTGGTTACAATGTCAGACAATCAAAGGATCGAAATGCTAATCGTTATCATTAATAAATGCAAACAAGCACATACACTGAATCAGAGACACAGAAATGACCTGGACAAAAAAGCCCTGAAGGACTCAGGGCTCGGACAGAGTTATAACGTAAAGGCGGGAAAGCTACTCGAGGTTTTGAACCTGCTCACGCATCTGTTCAATCAATACTTTCAGATCGACAGCAGCACGAGTAACCCCGGCATCAATACTCTTGCTGCTGAGGGTGTTGGCTTCACGGTTCAGCTCCTGCATCAGGAAGTCCAGGCGGCGCCCAATCGCTTCATCTCGCCCAAGAGTGTCGATAACTTCGCTGATGTGAGCATCCAGCCGGTCCAGTTCTTCTGCAACATCGCTCTTCTGGGCCAGCATGACCATTTCCTGGGCAATCCGTTCGGGCTCCAGCTCCACCCCTGCCTTCCGGAAGCGCTCGCGGAGATGCTCATCCTGAGCCTTGAGCAGCCCGGGCATATTCTCACGAACAGTCGCCACCAGGGTTTTCATTTGTGTTAACCGCGTGTCGAAAAGGGGCCTTAAACGCTCACCTTCCCGTTCACGCACAATCGCAAGCTCTGCTACTGTCTCCCGGAAGAGCGCTAGCGCTGCCTCCCGTACAGAACTGAAATCCTGCTCCGGCACCGACAGCACTCCAGGCCAGCGCAGAACATCAAGGGCATTGATATGAGCCGGATTATCCAGGATGCGGTTGACGTGATTTGCGGCCTCGTTAACGGCATTCGCTATCTCCTCATTAATCTCAAAACCGGGAACACCGGCAGAGGCAGACTGGAGACGAATTGACACGTCAACTTTGCCCCTCTTCAGCTGTTTCCGCAGTTCTTCCCGAAAAGGGTTTTCAAGCTCTCGCAGGGCCTCCGGCAGCCGAAAAGACGGCTCAAGATAACGGTGATTAACGGTACGAATCTCGCAGGTCAGTGTTCCCTGACGATCCTGAACGTCTCTCCGGGCAAATGCGGTCATACTTTTGATCATGGCAGCTCCGGTTTTGTGGTTAATCGCAATCATTGATAATCAAGCCCGAGTCTAACAGGCTGAGATCACCTGTGCTGCCCCGGAAATCAAACTCAACGTGTTATACTTACAGGCTTTCAGGTTAACCAGAAAACGACCGGGGCAAGCTCCCGGACACTTACTTCAGATATCAGGAAACTCTATGCGTCCAAGTGGCAGAACACCCGAACAACCCAGAGAAATCCGCCTGACCCGGAACTACACCCGCCATGCCGAGGGTTCCGTGCTGGTGGAGTTCGGGGACACAAAAGTCATATGCACTGCCTCTGTAGAAAACAAAGTACCGCCCTTCCTGCGCGGCGAAGGTAAAGGCTGGATCACCGCTGAATACGGCATGCTGCCCCGCTCAACTGGCAGCCGCATGGGCCGCGAAGCCGCCCGCGGCAAACAGGGCGGACGCACCGTTGAAATCCAGCGCCTGATCGGTCGCTCCCTGCGCGCCGCCGTCGATATGAAAGCCCTGGGCGAACACACCATCACTATCGATTGCGACGTAATCCAGGCAGACGGCGGCACACGCACAGCAGCAATCACTGGCGGTTGCGTAGCTCTGGTTGATGCCCTGAACCACCTGGTAGCAACAAAGCGCCTGAAGAAATCACCTCTGAAACAAATGGTAGCGGCGCTGTCCGTTGGAATTTACAAGGGCACTCCGGTGGTTGATCTGGATTACCCGGAAGACTCTGAAGCTGAAACCGACATGAACGTCATCATGACCGACCAGGGTGGCTTCATTGAAATCCAGGGAACGGCAGAAGGCGCGCCCTTTGTTCAGGAAGAACTGGACAGTATGCTGGTACTTGCCAGACAAGGCATTGAGAAGTTGTTCGTGCTGCAGAAAGAAGCGCTGGAAAGCTGAGAGAAGTTAACCCGGAAGTTTGCTGGATGTCGGCACTGATACAGTGCCGACACTCCCTGAATACTCAAGCCGGCTTACAAGCCAATTTCAATATCGTAATCCATAATCACCGGAGCGTGATCCGAAAAGCTGGCCTTGCCGTCAATCCAGCCATCCTGAATAGTCTTCCGGATACCCGGGGTCATCAACTGGTAATCCACCCGGATACCTGCATTCTTCCGTGACCCCCCGGCCTGCTCCGGCCACCAGGTAAACTGATTACTCTGTTTATTGATCTCGCGGAACGCATCAACACAGCCCATTTCATCGAATAACCGGTCAAGCCATGCACGTTCGTGGGGCAGAAAACCTGAAAAATCCAGCTTGTGGTACAAGGGGCTTGCATCGGTTACGTGATGCGCAGTCTGCAGGTTCGCACCAAAAATGAACTGGCGGCGCTTACGCAGGGTTTTTTGCATATGCAGACCAAAGGCTTCCATAAACTCATCTTTATGGTCCAGAACGGTCAGATCATCTTCGCTGATCAGCTCTTCCTCACGTCCGAGAGCACAGGGAGCCAACACACATGCCACAGAAACCTTGTCGAAATCCGCCTGAATAAAGCGTCCTTCCCGGTCCGCCTGCTCGTTGGCAAAACCGTACATAATGGCTTTCGGAAAGTGCCGCGTGTATATGCCCACGCCACCGTCTTCATTATTTTCGCCATCTATGAAGTAGGCCTCATACCCTTCCGGGATAAGGTTGTAGTCTTCAATCTCGTAGGCTCGCATGCGGTGATCCTGAACACAGACAACGTCTGCATCCTGCTCGGCCAGCCAGTCAAAAAAACCTTTTTCAACGGCCTGAGCAAGACCATTGACGCTGATTGATACTACCCGCATACGTGTTCCCTGATTCGGTTTGTGTGTATGATACCGTTTTTACGCGTTATTAAAAGATCCACACCCGCCAGAAGCCTTGCCATGCACAACTATCAGCAAAATTTTATTGAGTTTGCCATTCGCCGTAACGTACTTCGTTTTGGTGATTTTACTCTCAAATCCGGACGCACCAGCCCATATTTTTTCAACGCAGGGCTGTTCAACACTGGAGATGACTTACTACAGTTAAGCAAAGCCTATGCCGAAGCCATCGACCGCAGCGGCCTGAATTATGACATCATTTTCGGGCCTGCCTATAAGGGCATTCCGCTGGCAACAGTGACCGCTATGGCCCTGGCCCGCGAAGGTAACAGCAAGCCATTTGCCTTTAACCGCAAAGAAAAGAAAGATCACGGCGAAGGCGGCAGTATTGTCGGAGCCCCGTTGCAGGGTAAAGTACTTATTGTTGATGATGTGATTACGGCTGGTACAGCCATACGCGAATCCATTGATATTATCCGCGCCGCCGGGGCTGAGCCTGCCGGCGTACTGATCGCGCTGGACCGGCAGGAGCGGGGGAACAGCGAACTCTCTGCCATACAGGAAGTAGAGAGCGAGTTTGGCATCCCGGTTGTTAGTATAATATGTCTGGAACAGGTTCTGGACTATCTTGAGACCAATCCGGAGTTTTCTGGCCATGCCGCCAAGGTCGCCAGCTACCGGGAACTTTACGGAGTCTGACTGATGCACAAGCACCTGACTGCATTTTCAGCTACGGCAACAGCACTCCTGCTGACGCTTGGTATGGCAACCGTTGCTGAAGCGGGCATGTACCGTTATATAGACGAAAACGGCCAGGTTGTGATCAGCAACACCATTCCCCAGCAAGCGACCAAGCGCGGCTACGACATTCTCAATTCGAACGGCCGCATAGTGGAAGTCATTCCACCGGCACCGACGGAAGCTGAAATTGCCGCTCGCGAAGCGGAAAAACAGCGTCAGGAAGAACTCGCCATTCAGCGCGAGAAAGACGCTCAGTTGCTAAAGCGCTTCAGCCACCCGGATCAGGCCATAAGAGCCATGCACCGAAAGCTGGGTGAACTGCGGGGCCTGATTCAGCTCAAACGAGGTAACATTTCCGTTATCTCAAGCCAGCTCGACAATGAACAAAGTCGTGCCGCAAACATGGAGCGCTCTGGCCAGAAAATACCAGAGGCAACCCTCGAAAAAATCCGTCGTCTTGAATCACAGATACGCGATATAGAGAAGGATATTTCCTGGCAGACCCGGGAAACAGATGCCCTGATACAGTCGTTTGAAGCAGATATTAAACGGCTTGAAAAAGTCACGGGGAAGACCCGCACACTATCGCTGGACCCGGAAGGCGCTACGGATTAGCAGGCCACCAACCTACGCGACAAAGCCTGCAGCCAGACAAAGAAGGGGTGCCAGAACCGAGCCTGGCACCCCTTCCCTGATTCACATCAACACAGCCTTTGTGCTGATATTACTTCCACAGCCCAAATCAGGCTGAAGTAGCTTCACTCTTCTCTGCAGCTGCTTTCTTTGCCGCTGGCTTTCTGGCTGCCGGCTTCTTGGCTGCTACAGGCTTACTGGCATCCTGTGCTGCTTTGGAAACCTGCTCTGCCGCTTCAGATACAGCGTCTGCACCTTCAACCGCTTCTTTCTCAAGCTTTGCCACCAGCTCGGCTGCAAAGTTACCAAAGCGACTGTTCAGAGTACGCAACTGACCAAAGAGGCTATCGCTGTAACCGTTATAACGACTGCGCAGCGTTTTCACACTGTACTCACGAACTCCCGACTCAAGCTTCTCTGCATAGTCAAACGGCTTGGCCGCAAGCTTCTTCTGCTGCTCTTCAGCTGCATTGATGCCCTTGTCTACGATTTCCTGAAGCTGTTCCCGATATGTTTTAAGCTTACCCATGTCATTTCCCCTTGGTTTACTGACGTTCTCTTAAGGCTCTCACCTGCCTGCTTTTGATCAGTGTTCGATATACCTGATCAGCTCTGAGCTGAAAGCCTTTCTTTGATTCTGAAACCAAGGTTACGGGGGAAAATTAGAGTATTCACACTAAAAGCGAAAAGCTTTTGCGAGCTTCAACTCCCTTTCACAGCGAGCATTGCTAAATACCCGCTTATAAAAATCCTCCCTGCCTTCTCCCGCATATACTTCAATACTGCCCTGCCGGTCATGTGCGTTCTGGACCGCATCAACGAGTGCGTTGAGCTGCCCTTGGGAGATATAGGCGCTCTGAATTTCCAGTGACGCGTTTAGATAATGCTTCGCAAGTCGGGGGCTATGCCGATATTCCAAGTAGGTGTTCGAGCACAGCTGAAGGTTTACATACAATTCGCCATGTGATCGAACCAATTCCGGGGCAAGAAGATCGTTAGCCGACCCCAGAACCGGAAATACAACTAACAGACCACAGAGCCTTAAAGCGTTAATCTCCATAACCTGCCGCATCTAGTTACGCCTCCCTGAGGGAGGCAGCCAACCTGTAGCCTGCATCCATTGGTAGCGCAAAAATCGGCCATAAAATTAATGTTACCAACCAATCACTTTCGCCATACGATAGTTGTATAAAAAACATAGCGCCGTTCGCCAGCAGTAGGCTGCAGGCACCAACACCTCTACTCCAGAGCACCCAACTAACCCTGACGGCGCCAGCCACCATTGCTTTCAAACATGCAAAATATAGCAACCACCCCATAAATACGGATACGACACCTATAAAGACCATGCTACAGATCGCTGTAAACCAACAACCCGCGAGCGGCCAACTCACGCTTCGCCATATTGGATTCTTTGTGCGCCATGAAGTTAACCACGGAAACACATATCAGAGCCGCTACGGCTGTCGACCCTGCGATCTTTGCTTGAGCCACACTTAAACCCAGTTTTTGAGAAGTTTGCTGAACTATCGGGGCTCTCAAGGTAGACGATATAATTTCTGAAGCGTAGGTCTTGATCCCTTTTTCTGCAAGAGCATAAACCGCAGCTGCAAGCGTGGCCACCTTTGGATCAGGCAAATCAATTACGTCATATTGATCGGTGATCTCTGCCTTTCTTTTCGAGAAGCGATAAAACTCCTTTAGCTCGCCGTCAGAAAGGCTCCACATATACCAAAAATGCTGAACGCTCTGATCCGAGATCAAAGTTCTTAGCGGAGCCATCATAAACCCTGGCGTTTGCGTCATTATGCTTCGTTGAACCTTAGCTCTTTGGGCTGAGGATAGAAGTCTAAAAGTAGCAATACCAGACAGAATGGGCCCATAGACTTCTGGGCGAGAAACAATTTCAGAGGAATACCGCTTCAACCCCATGATGTCAGCCAAAGCAACAAGAGGGGTTTCTTTGAACTCAGAGGTGACGTAACGAGAGCTTACACTCAAAGTAGACATAGACACTTTCCTTAGTGACATGTAATTCCATTTAATTAAAGTATCCATCTGGGACGGCGCCCCTGTCAAGACGCGATGCTATCCGCGAAGCAGTTATGAATAAGCTATAGGCGTCGTCACACAAGGCCTTGATTCATTGATCATTGCCACACATACCAGCACGTATAGGTCGGGTATCTGAGTAAAACACTCACCAACGAAACAAAACCCAACTCGGAATCAGCATGTCGGAATCAGTTTCCCGGATCCAGCCACCTCCATCCGCAGGCACCAGGTAATACTCAGCGCCGACTTCCGGCACCACCTTTATCTCCATAAGCTGTCCGTTCACCCGATACTCGTAAAACACCTTGTCATCACCTGGCCGGATGACAATCTGCGCCCCGTCACTCGATGGCTGATAATCGGAAATTACAACCGGCTCTCGGGGCGTTTCTACAACGGTCTCATCCAGCGCACCGCTTTCCTGTGCCAACGCAGACCCGAGGCCGCAGACAAGCAGAAATGCAGAACAGGCGATTCGTTTCATTTTCGTGATACCCTTTTATTTATCCATCAAATTAAGTACAGAGTTGCACAAGCCAACCCACGCTTCAATCAGAATCCGGACCCGTTTTGACATGACTGAAAAAAAGACTCCACCTGTGGTGCTTGTGGACGGTTCGTCCTATTTATTCCGTGCTTATCACGCACTTCCACCACTGACCACCAGCAAGAACCACCCTACCGGAGCCATTAAAGGCGTAATCGCAATGATCCGTCGCCTGGAGCAGGACTTTCCTGGATCAAAACTGGTTGTGGTGTTCGATGCGAAAGGCAAGACTTTCCGCCACGATCTGTATGAAGCCTATAAAGCCAACCGTCCGCCAATGCCCGATGACCTGGCGATGCAAATTGCCCCCATTCACCAGATGGTGAAGGCCATGGGCCTGCCGCTGCTGATAGTAGAAGGCGTGGAGGCGGATGATGTGATTGGCACTCTGGCCGACGAAGCCACAAGCAAAGGCATTGATGTGGTGGTATCAACCGGCGACAAGGATATGGCTCAACTGGTCAGCGACCACGTAACACTTATTAACACCATGACCGATACCCGGATGGACAGGAACGGTGTGGTTGAAAAATTTGGCGTACGCCCGGACCAGATAATCGACTATCTGGCGTTGGTAGGCGACAAGGTGGACAACATCCCCGGCGTTAACAAGTGCGGCCCGAAAACAGCAGTGAAATGGCTGCAAGCCTACGACAACCTGGACCAGGTGATTGCCCATGCGGGGGAGATTAAAGGAAAAATTGGCGAATATCTGCGTGAAGCAGCCGATACCCTGCCCCTGAGCCGGGAGCTGGCAACTATCAAGATGGATGTGGCCCTCGATTTTGGCCTGGAAGATCTGCAGGAGCGGCAGCAGAACGACGAAGAGTTGCTCGAACTGTTCAGGGAATACGAACTAAAGAGCTGGGTTGCCGAGCTGGAGAACAAGGCAAACGAAGCCAGCAGCAACGCCGGCAACTCTGAGGTCACAGAAACAACCGACAGCGACTGCCCGCCGCCTCCGCAGGAAAAACGGTATAGCGTAATTACCCGACAGGAAGAGCTAGACGAGTGGGTAGAGAGACTCAAAAAGTCAGAGCTGTTCGCCTTCGACACCGAAACCACGAGCCTTCGCTATATGAGCGCCGAGGTAGTAGGCATGTCATTCGCCATAGAACCGGGCGAAGCAGCTTACGTACCCTTCGGCCACGACTATATGGGAGCGCCGGAACAACTCGAACGTGAGAAAGTACTGTCTCAGTTCAAGCCTCTGCTGGAAGACCCTGAACTCAAGAAGGTCGGCCAGAACCTGAAGTACGACAAAAACGTGCTAGCCAATCATGATATCTGCCTGGAAGGCATCGCCGAAGACACCATGGTGGAGTCCTACGTGCTCAACTCGGTGTCGTCCCGCCACGACATGGACACTCTGGCCAGAAAATATCTGGGTGAAGAAACCATCACCTTTGAATCCATTGCTGGCAAAGGCGCAAAGCAGCTCACGTTTAATCAGCTGGATCTGGAAAAGGCGGGCCCCTATGCGGCAGAAGACGCTGACGTTACCTTGCGGCTGCATCAGGTATTACGCCCGCAACTGGCAAAAACCGGCAAGCTGCAATCCGTTTATGAGGACATAGACCTTCCCCTGGTGCCAGTCCTGTCGCGGATGGAGCAGCGCGGCACCTTGATTAAAGCCAGTACTCTGCGCCAGCACAGCCAGGAACTGGCAGAACGAATGGCCGAGCTGGAAAAACAGGCCCATGAAGTTGCTGGTGAAAACTTCAACCTGGGCTCACCCAAGCAGTTGCAGGTCATTTTCTATGAAAAGATGGGGCTTCCTGTTATCAAAAAAACGCCAAAAGGCGCCCCATCTACAGCAGAGCCCGTATTACAGGAACTTGCCCATGAGCACGAACTGCCGAGGCTGATTCTTGAGCATCGCAGCCTGAGCAAGCTTAAATCCACTTACACGGATACTCTGCCAGAGCTGATCCATCACCGTACCGGACGGGTGCACACATCCTATCATCAGGCAGTCACCGCTACCGGAAGGCTTTCTTCATCGGAGCCCAATCTTCAGAACATCCCTATCCGCACTGAACAGGGCCGGCGCATTCGCCAGGCATTTATTGCGGAAAAGGGTTACAAACTGATCGCTGCCGACTACTCACAGATTGAGCTGAGGATCATGGCGCACCTGTCTGAGGACAAAGGTCTGCTAACCGCCTTTGAAAATGGCGAAGACATTCACAAAGCCACCGCGGCCGAAGTTTTTGGTGTTGCACTGGAGGAGGTCAATAATGACCAGCGCCGCAGCGCCAAAGCCATAAACTTTGGCCTGATCTATGGAATGTCGGCATTTGGGCTCGCCCGCCAACTGGACGTTGAGCGCAAGGTAGCCCAGCAATATATCGACCGGTATTTCGAACGTTACCCGGGTGTTTTGCAATATATGGACAACATCCGAAAACAAGCCCACGACGATGGCTACGTTGAGACTCTGTTCGGTCGGCGCCTCTACTTGCCTGAAATTAATGCGCGCAACAAACAGCTTCAGCAGGCAGCCGAACGCACCGCCATTAACGCTCCTATGCAGGGTACCGCGGCGGACATCATCAAACGGGCGATGATTGAGGTAGACAACTGGTTGCACGAAGAACACGCAGACGACGCCAGCATGACCATGCAAGTACACGATGAGCTGATCCTCGAAGTAAGGGAAGATAAGCTGGAGGAGGTCAAGAAAGGCCTGGTTCAGCGTATGTCTGCAGCTGCAAGCCTGAAGGTGCCACTACTGGTTGAAGCAGGCACGGGTGACAACTGGGATCAGGCCCACTAGCTCCGAAACCTGGCACGCAACGCCCTGTTTTTGTTTGCACCTGATGCAAGATGCACAAAAACAGGGCGCACTTTCTCATGCAACTCTTCAGAACCCCGCTATTCCGCCATACCTCCCGAACGGCACAAAATCTGCATCATTCTCCGGGTCCGGAGTAAAATCCGATGCAGTGACACCGATTCGAGGTCTTTCCATGAATTCGTTAACAAGTGAACGTAACTGGTTGTTCGATCCCTCCCTTTTAAAACTGGCATATCAATGCCGGCGCCTGATTCAGTCCGAATTTGGTGTAAAACTTCACTTGGACGAGGCCGACCTGGGGCAACACCTGGCTGATTATGCGGGCAAAACCCGGTCTCGTGATCTGGCTCATACCTGGGAAACCCTGAAACAGAAAGTGCCGGAACTGAGCGCGATGGAAGAAGATCCGGGCCCGACGCTTAGAATGTACCGGGGCCAGCCAATCTTTGAAGATCGAGGTGAACGGAAAGGAGGGGATTCCGGAGAAGAAGCCCGGAACAGGAAAATGGTCTACAGAGGGCAGATGGTAGGCTGATTCCGGGAATGGAACCAGCCCCACAAGACCGGATCAGAAGGCTTTACTGAACTCGATAGCAGCACTCCAGGCGCTTAGCTCGTATTCAGCCTGATAATTGGTATTGGACGTTGCAACGGTTGGCTGCTGATGCGAGTACTCACGATCATCAACCTTCGCATTATCCGCAAAGATCAGGGTGCCGACTGCAGCATCTACTTTCCAGCCACTCTGGCGATCCTGCCATTGAGTGCCCAGGGTCAGCCAGTGACGATCTTCGGACGGGATACGCGCAGTGACATACTGGTCTACCGGCGACTGGTCATAAGCATAGCCTGCCTTGAATGCCCATGCTTCGCTTGCCTGCCAGATGCCGCCCAGATTGAACTGCCAGTTGTTATCCCATTTCTCAGTCACATGGGTAACAGGATCACCCGGTGCAGGCTGAATCACCTGAGAAACCTGACCTGTACCGCCTTCAGCACTGTATACGTCCAACTCTTCAAAGCGGCTCCAGCGAGAATAGGTGGCACCGGCGAGCAGGGTAAATTCCGGACTCAGCCTGTGGCGTACACCTACAGTCAGGCTCTCAGGAATAGCCAGGGGTACTTCCGCTTTTTCAGAAAGAGACAGAGGTCCCGAAAGCCCTAAAGCCTCACCCGGGAACTGGCTGATTTCCAGATCCCCGTCCAGCTCAAACTCGGTGCCCGTCTGGGCGGTCAGGCCAAACTGCGTAGCTTCAGACAACTCATAGAGAAAACCCACACGAAAATTGACTGCAATGTCATCACCTTCCACATCCGAATAGGTATCAGGGTACTGCTGCGCCAGACCATTGGCTCCTGCCACAATCGCCTGTTGTTGCGCTGCGGGCAACTGATCGAGGCTGGAGACGCCTGCGGACTGAAGCGCTGACCTGACCACCGCTCCACGAACATCCTGATATCGGCTTAAACGGCCCTCGCCGTACATCACATTAATGCCCACTCCCATCGACAGGCCCTTACCATTGCTAACAGCAATGGACGGGGTGAAGGAAATCACCGTCAGTTCGGTTTTGTCTGCCAGATAACGCCCGGCAAAATCATCTTCGTAATCTGCCGCCAGCCCATAAGGAGCATGGATACCAAAACCAACATCGATAGACTCATTGATTTCGTGGGTAATATAAATATTCGGAAGCAAGGCAGGGTCTGCAATGTCACCACCATTGCCGGTGTAGGCGCCCGGCTGGCCAAGGGCATCGACGGACCGTATCGTGTCGCTTTTGGCCTCGGCATCAATGTCCAGCACAGCAGCACCAAACGAGATATTAGTTCCGGACAACTGGCTCATCCCCGCAGGGTTAAATAACACTGCAGTCGCATTTTCCGGATTCGCAGCAGCACCGGCATTGGCCGTACCCATGGCACTTGCACTTTGTTCGTTCAGGGAAAAACCGCCAGCAAAAGCGCTGGCAGGGGCGGCGACGACTAAAGCCAGAGAGGTCAACCGTACAGCACGCGTAAGCAATGAGGATCTCATAACAGAGGTGTCTCCTTTGTAATTTGCGGCGGAGTATACGCACCAACACCGAGCAGCCTCAAATGCTAAAACTACTGGTTTACAAACCTAACTATTTACGACTTTAGTCGATGCCTGCCACATCAGGTATCCTGAATAGTCAGCTTATCAACAGATGAAGACAGCTTGTCTGCCCCCTGAGCATCTGTACCCAGTTTTATCATCAGACGCAGATCGTTAGCTGAGTCAGCGTGAGCAAGGGCATCTTCATAAGTGATCGAGCCTTCAGCATAGAGCTGATAAAGGGCCTGATCAAAGGTCTGCATGCCGGCCTCATTAGACTTGGCCATCAACCCCTTAAGCTTATGCACCTCCCCTTTACGGATCATGTCCGCTACCAGCGGGGTGTTGATCAGAACTTCAATAACCGCCTTGCGGCTTTTTCCGTCCGGTGTCGGAATTAACTGCTGCGCCACGACGGCCCGAAGGTTAAGCGACAGATCCATCCAGATCTGATTATGCTGCTCGGGCGGGAAAAACTGGATTATCCGGTCAAGCGCCTGGTTAGCGTTGTTGGCGTGCAGCGTGGCGAGACACAGGTGGCCTGTTTCAGCAAACTGAACTGAATACTCCATGGTCTGACGGGTACGCACCTCACCAATAAGAATAACGTCAGGAGCCTGCCTCAACGTGTTCTTCAGCGCCACCTCAAAGCTCTCGGTATCAATCCCGACTTCCCGCTGAGTAACAATGCAGCCCTGGTGCTGATGCACAAACTCGATCGGGTCTTCTATTGAAATAATATGCCCCCGGCTGTTCCGGTTGCGGTGCCCAAGCATCGCGGCAAGCGACGTTGATTTACCGGTACCGGTCGCACCCACAAACATAATCAGGCCGCGCTTGGTCATTGCCAGGTCTTTGATGATCTCCGGCAACGACAGATCATCAATCTGGGGGATTTTTACTTCAATCCGCCGCAAGACCATGCCACACAGGTTGCGCTGAAAGAATGCGCTCACCCGGAAGCGGCCAATGCCCCGGGCACTGATGGCAAAGTTACACTCATGAGTTTCTTCAAACTCGGCTCTCTGCTTTTCGCTCATCGCGCCGTACACAAACTCCCGGGTCTGCTCCGGCGTTAACGCGTTCTTGGTAACCGGCAGCACCTTGCCATTCACTTTCATGCTGGGCGGGACACCTGCAGTGATAAAGAGATCTGACCCCCCTTTTTCGACCATCAGACGTAGCAGCTTTTCGAATTCCATTTTGATTACCTATGTTCTTTTTATTCAACGACCCGCCAAAAGCCGGGAATCAGAAATTATCCGGCATTTTTGCCTTGGACCTTGCGGCTTCACGGGAAATAAGACCTTTCTGCAGCAAACGCTCAAGGCACTGATCCAAAGTCTGCATACCCAGAGAACCACCCGTCTGGATCGAAGAGTACATCTGGGCAATCTTGTCTTCGCGAATCAGGTTACGGATCGCGGCTGTACCAATCATGATTTCATGTGCAGCTATACGGCCACCGCCCATTTTTTTCATGAGAGTCTGGGAAATAACAGCCTGCAGTGACTCGGAAAGCATGGAGCGCACCATAGATTTTTCCTGAGCCGGGAATACGTCCACTACCCGGTCAATGGTTTTTGCCGCCGAGGTGGTGTGCAGGGTTCCGAAAACCAGGTGACCGGTTTCCGCCGCAGTAAGTGCCAGACGGATAGTTTCCAGATCCCGCAGCTCACCAACCAGAATAATGTCGGGATCTTCCCGCAACGCAGAGCGCAAAGCCTCATTAAAGCCAAGGGTATCCCGGTGCACTTCCCGCTGATTGACCAAACACTTCTTGGAATCGTGCACAAATTCGATGGGGTCCTCTATGGTAAGAACGTGCTCATAGCGGGTGTCGTTGATGTAATCCATCATTGCCGCCAGCGTAGTAGACTTACCTGAGCCGGTTGGCCCGGTCACCAGCACAAGGCCACGGGGCACCGAGGATATGTCCTTGAACACCTGGCCCATACCCAGGTCATCCATAGTCAGCACTTTCGAGGGAATGGTACGGAAAACAGCACCCGATCCACGGTTCTGGTTAAAGGCATTGACACGAAAACGAGCGACGCCAGGTACTTCAAAGGAAAAGTCCGTTTCCAGAAATTCTTCGTAGTCCTTACGCTGCTTGTCGTTCATGATGTCGTAAATCAGCCCGTGAACTTCTTTATGCTCAAGGGGCGGAAGGTTGATGCGACGGACATCACCATCAACACGAATCATCGGAGGCAGGCCGGCAGAAAGATGCAGGTCAGACGCACCCTGTTTCGCCGAAAAGGCAAGCAGTTCAGTAATATCCATAGAGGTCCTCGGAAGGCTTATCTTTCACACAGGTAGCGTCTGTCTGGCACTGCCCGGCTATGACCACTTGGAATTTCAGTGGCCTGCGAGTAACGTGTCGCCAACGAACAGGCGGACCAAACGCGACTATTTGACAATATGAGCAGCATAGCAGACAACCTCGGGAGCGTAACCCGACGCATACAAAAAGCAACATTGCAGGCGGGCCGGGAGCCCGATTCTGTGAGCCTGTTGGCAGTCAGCAAAACGCGCTCACCCGATGAGTTGCGAGAAGCTGTGGCTGCGGGCCAACGGGCATTCGGAGAAAACTATCTTCAGGAAGCCCTCGACAAAATTGAAGCCCTCAGCGACCTGGGCGATATCGACTGGCACTTTATTGGTCCGATACAGTCCAACAAGACCCGGCAGATTGCCTCAGCCTTTTCCTGGGTACACAGCGTGGACCGGCTGAAGATCGCCCGCCGCCTCAGTGAACAACGGGAAACCGGGCTGCCCCCCTTGAACATCTGCCTGCAAGTCAATATTAATAATGAACAGAGCAAGGCCGGATGCCAGCCTGAAGATCTGCCGGAAATGGTTACAGAAATAAGCCAGCTGCCCGGCCTCACCCTGCGGGGCCTTATGGCAATCCCTGACCCGGAACAGACAGAATCCGCTCTGCGTGCAAGTTTCCGCAAGCTTGCCAACACCCTTAAAGAGCTGAGACAGGATTATCCGGAAGCCGGGCCACTGGATACATTGTCCATGGGCATGTCAGGCGATCTTGAGATGGCTGTTGCAGAGGGCGCCACCTGGGTTCGCATCGGCACGGCCGTTTTTGGCACAAGATCCCGGAAGAGCTGAATCGACCGGTTCCTGTTATTATCAAAGCCGGATATCTAACCGAACAACCGTTGGAGCAGACCTTGAGCAAATCACCAACCATTTCGTTTATAGGCGCAGGCAACATGGCCAGCGCCATTATTGGCGGCATGCTGGATAACGGATTCAAAGCCGCCAATATATGGGCAAGCGCGCCAGACGACGGTCACCTGCAATCCATCCGCAAACGTTTCGGGATAAGTGTGACAACAGACAACCGTTACTGTGCGCAGCAGGCAGACATGGTGGTGCTCGCGGTGAAGCCCCAGGTAATGGCGGACGTGTGCCGTGACATAGCGCCCATCGCCCAGAATACCCGCCCGTTAATGGTGTCTATAGCTGCAGGTCTCGGTGCAGATACACTTGATGAATGGCTTGGCGGCGGCCTGCCTATTGTCCGTGTCATGCCAAACACCCCCTCTCTGGTTGGCAAAGGTGCTGCAGGGCTTTTTGCCAATGAAAGCGTCAGCAACGATCAGAAAGAAATGGTGCAGTCGGTTTTCGAAGGCATAGGTACCGCGGTATGGGTGGAAGATGAAACCCTGCTTCATGGCGTAACTGCACTCTCGGGAAGCGGGCCAGCTTATTTTTTCCTGATACTGGAAGCACTTGAGGCTGCTGCAACTGAAACGGGTGTAAACCCGGAAACCGCACGCCAGCTTGCCATCCAGACCATGGCAGGCGCAGCCGAAATGGCTGCCAGAAGCGAATACGATCCGGCTCAGCTGAAGAAAAATGTAATGTCTCCGGGCGGCACAACCGAACAGGCGATTAACACCTTTGAAGAAGGCGGCCTGCGCGACCTGGTGAAAAAAGCGTATAACGCTGCTTACAAGCGCTCGGAAGAAATGGCCAAAGAACTGGCAGGCAAACAGTAAAACAGTCACCGACAACGGAGAAACGGCTTCATGCTGGCAGACATCCTGATTACGATCCTGCTGATCGCGTCCACCTTTTACATGACGATTATACTGCTGCGTTTTTTGTTGCAGCTGGCCCGGGCCGACTTCTACAACCCGATTTCCCAGTTTGCAGTCAAGGCCACAAACCCTTTACTCAGGCCTCTGCGCCGCGTCATCCCTGGCTGGGGCGGAATTGACGGCGCAGCGCTGGTTCTTGCCGTTATCATTCAGGCAATTACCTTTTTCCTGATTCTTGTCGCGCTGAACGGCGGCATTCCATCATTTAACCCACTCATACTATTGGTCTGGGGCGCAATTGCTGTCCTGGATCTGATCGTCAAAATATACTTCTGGTCGGTTATCGCTGTTGTTGTTGTCAGCTGGATCGCACCAGGCAGCGGCCACCCGGCCATCCAGCTGGTTGCACAGATCACCGAACCGGTCATGCGACCAGTGCGAAAGCTGATGCCTTCCATGGGCGGACTGGACCTGTCACCCATTATTGTTTTTCTGATCCTGAACGTCCTGTCTGTTGTCATTGACCATATGAAGGTCGCGGTCGGCCTTGGGGCTATTGGACTGGGACTGTAAACCACATCACAAACAAACAATTTGTAACAGTTCTCCACAAACAGCCAAATCCGAAAACCGCAACTTCATCCCATTGATTTTGCGGTTTTTTTTATTCAAGTCATGTCATCAACAAACACACACCTGCGAACACCCCGCCACAAAACCGTCACAAACAGGCTAGTATTACCCACAATTAATTAATCCGTATATCACGTGGATCCCGGCGAGTCCGCCAAAGGGGTACCGGAAGTCGTGGACAAGGAAAATCCGATGAATCATCAGAGCAATCTGACTCAGCAGGTAGAGGCATACCACAACTGGAAAAAGGAGCTGATCCGCCAGATCGGCCGCTACCGGTTATGGCTCCAGGACAACAACCTGTTCTCTGACGACATCAGTACCCGGATACGTCATGGCCTGGAACTTCTTATCGAGGACGAGCTCACTATCGCGTTTGTCGGCGAGTACTCCCGCGGCAAAACTGAGCTGATAAACGCCCTGTTCTTCGCAGAGTTTGGCCAGCGCATGCTTCCCTCTCAGGCCGGACGCACAACCATGTGTCCGACCGAGCTGTTTTTCGATCGCAACGCCAACGAAAACTACCTGTTACTGCTCCCCATAGAGACCCGCACTGGCGACCTGTCTTTACAAAAGCTGCGCAAACAGCCTGAGCGCTGGGTAAAGCACAGTCTTGACGAAAGTGACCCGGAAATCATGCGCGAAATCCTGGGAGAAGTTGCCCGGGTAAAAAGTGTTACCCCCGAACAGGCACGGGCACTCGGTTTTGACGAAGACATGCTGGAGCATGACCGCAACAACCCCGGCAACGTTCTGGTTCCTGCCTGGCGCAATGCCCAGATCAGTATTCGCCATCCCCTCTTTGAACGGGGACTGCGCATTCTGGACACACCGGGCCTCAACGCACTTGGCTCTGAACCTGAGCTCACCATAAGCATGCTGCCAAAAGCTCATGCCATAATTTTTGTGCTCAGTGCAGATACCGGCGTTACCGCCAGCGATATGACCATCTGGAAAGAGTACATAGATACAGAACAGGCAGATCACCGTGCCGGTCGTTTTGCTGTACTGAACAAGATCGATGTACTGTGGGACGACCTCCAGGGCGAGAAGCACACACGCGATGCCATTGACCGGGTACGGGGGTATACAGCAGATCATCTGGGCATCCGGCAACAGGATGTAATACCTCTGTCTGCAAAACAGGGACTCGTCGCAAGGGTCAGAAAAGACAGCAACCTGTTCAATCGCTCCAATATCGGGAATCTGGAACAACTGATTATCCAGCGTATCCTTATGCATAAGGAACAGCTGATAACCCAGAGCCTGATAAATGACCTTCTGGGCATGCTGCAGAACAGCCAGGCCGCGATGCAGACGCGCCTTGAGTCGCTCGAAGAAGAATCCGATGCATGCTCTGGCGCCACCATGGACAAGGCAGCCCTTGCCCGGCTGGCCGACAGAGCCCAGAAAGATTATGACTTTTACTACAAGAAGCTGATCACACTGCGTTCAAGCCGTCGACTGATGGGTTCCCAGGGTGACATGCTGAAAAAACTGGTAGCTGAGGACCGGTTTGAGTCCCACGCCCGGAACCTCCATAAAAGCATGTCGAAAAGCTGGACTACAGCAGGCATGAATAACGCTATGGACCAGTTTTTTGAGCTTCTGGAAGGTGACCTCACCAATCTGCTCAGCGAGGGCCACCTTGCAGAGAAAATGGTGGGGGCCATCTATCGCAGGTACAACGAAGATACCCGCGCCCGCCACCTTGAACCCATTCCGCTGCGTGCCGGCCGCCACGTTATTGCTGTAAGGGAGTTGCGTAAAAAAGCCCGGCGCTTTCGTGTCAGCCCCAAAAACCTGCTTACAGAACAATCCGTTCTGGTACAGCGTTTTTTCAATGTAATGGTGAGTGAAGCCAGGATTCTGCACGCGCGCGTACGCACAGACGTAGAGCGCTGGCCCTCAGAAGCACTGCTGCCAATAATGCAGTACTCCATGGAACAGAAGCAGCTGCTGGAACACCAGATACGGCGCCTCCGGGACATGGTAAGAAGTGATCGTGACGGCCGCTTCCAGCGAGAACGGCTAAACAACACCATCAGCGACTTGCGCAGACAGCTGGAACTGGCTGATGCCATGCAGCGGCAAATCCGGAAACCTGCACCTACCATGATCCAGCAGAAAGTGGTCAATATCTCAGGTATTATCCAGTCCCCGTAAATCCTGTTGGTTGCAGCCATGACGGCCCGCCATTAAACTGTTTTGCTGGTTCAGGTTTTTACCCTGGCCAGCAACTCTGTTACTAACGGACCGAACCAGGAACCTTTCGCGCCGATGCCCGATTCCCTCCCTGTGGATTCTGTCGGGATAATCACCCCACAGACGTACCATTTTGAAACGCCTATTGAACTGGCGTGCGGACAAGCACTGGAGCACTATGATCTGGTGGTTGAAACCTATGGCGAGCTCAACGCAGATCGCAGCAACGCTGTGCTCATCTGCCACGCTCTGAGCGGAAATCATCATGCCGCCGGCTATCACTCCAAAGACGATCGCAAGCCAGGCTGGTGGGACACCTGCATAGGGCCTGGCAAACCTGTCGATACCAACCGTTTCTTTGTCGTCAGCCTCAACAACCTGGGTGGCTGTCACGGCAGCACCGGTCCCAACTCTACTAACCCGGCTACAGGCAAGCCTTTTGGCCCGGACTTCCCGGTTGTCACAGTCGGCGACTGGGTAAAAAGCCAGGCGTTACTGGCAGATCGCATGGGCATTGAGTGCTGGGCAGCCGTAGTGGGCGGTTCTCTCGGCGGCATGCAGGCACTGCAATGGAGTCTGGACTATCCGGACCGCCTCAGACATTCAGTGGCAATTGCCTCAAGCCCACGCCTGACAGCGCAAAACATCGCATTTAACGAGGTGGCGCGACAGGCAATCACCTCGGATCAGGAATTCCATGACGGCCGGTACTACGATTTCGATACACTGCCACGCCGCGGCCTGATGCTGGCCCGGATGGTAGGCCACATTACCTACCTCTCCGACGCCTCCATGGGAGAAAAGTTTGGCCGGGAACTGAGAGATCAGGCCTACAAATTTGGCTACGACGCTGAGTTTCAGGTGGAAAGCTATCTCCGCTATCAGGGGGAACGCTTCTCGGAGGTTTTCGACGCCAACACCTATCTGCTGATGACCCGGGCCCTGGATTATTTTGACCCGGCTTTCGAGTTTGGAGGCAACCTGTCCAAAGCCCTGGCCAAGGCATCCTGTGAATTTCTCGTGCTGTCATTCAGCACCGACTGGCGTTTTACACCAGCCCGGTCTGAAGAAATGGTAAACGCCATGATTGCCGCCCGCCGGAAAGTCAGCTATGCCGAAATTGATGCCCCCTGGGGCCACGATGCCTTCCTGATCCCTACGCCGCGTTACACTGACATTTTTACCGCGTACATGGATCGTGTTGCCAGGGAGGTCGGGGCATGAGAGCAGATCTTGAAATCATTCAGCAATGGGTAAAGCCCGGCGATCATGTGCTGGATCTGGGTTGCGGAGACGGTACCCTGCTGGACTTCCTCAAGCAGGAGCGCAATGCCAGCGGCTTCGGCCTTGAGATTAACCCGGATCACATCACGGCCTGCATGAACCGTGGAGTCTCCGTTATTGAACAGAACCTGGATACCCAGGGGCTGGATAATTTTGAAGACAACAGCTTCGACATTGTTCTGATGACGCAGGCATTACAGGCAGTCCGCCGCCCGGACAAGGTTCTGGATGAAATGCTCCGCCTTGGCAACGAAGGCATAGTCACCTTTCCCAACTTCGCTCACTGGCGCCTGCGCTGGGGGCTGGCCCTCAGCGGTCGCATGCCCGAATCCGACGCGCTGCCTTATAAATGGTATAACACACCCAATATACGGCTATGCACGTTCAAGGATTTTGAAGCCCTGTGCCGCCAGAAAGGTATTCGCATCAAGAGCAGATGTGTAGTGGATGGCCAGCATCAAAACAACTGGCTGGCGCGCTTTTGGCCAAATCTGTTGGGAGAAATCGCCATCTACCGCATTACCCGGGAGAAAACATAATGATGAACAGAGCTTTGCACGGTCTTTTTACCATGGCGTCAGTTGCCTTGCTTGCCGCCCTCTTCAGCCTTCCTGCTCACGCAGGCTCTGAGGACTTCGGAGACTATCAGGTACACTGGAGCGTATTACCCAGCACCTTTCTGACCCCCGAGACAGCAAAGGCCAACAACCTGCAGCGCAGCAAAGGTATCGGTATCGTCAACATCTCCATCATGCAGGAGAATGAAGACGGCATACTTAAACCCGTCGCAGGCCAGGTGGAAGGCAGGGTTTCAAACGACATCCAGCAGGTGAAGTTTCTGGCATTCCGCAGAATACGGGAGGGCGACTCTATCTACTTCATTGCCCAGTACCAATACTCCTCCGGAGAACTGATGACCTTCAACATCACCTCCCGTCCTACCGGGCATAGTCAGGATTTGCCGGTACGATTCGCCCATACTCTTTTCAGCGATTGAGCGAACCATGTCTGACCGACTTGTTATAGCCAGCAACAACAAAGGCAAAATCAACGAATTTGCCCATCTCCTGGCGCCACTGGGCCTGATTCCTGTGCCCCAGGGTGAACTGGGCGTTGGCGAAGCCGAAGAACCGGCGGTTACCTTTGTCGAGAACGCAATCCTCAAAGCCCGCCATGCAGCCAGGGAAACTGGCCTGCCCGCACTGGCTGACGACAGTGGTCTGGCCGTCGACGCGCTGGATGGTGCGCCCGGAGTTCGCTCGGCCCGCTATGCCGGGGCTGGAGCCTCCGATCGCGACAATCTGAATGCGCTTCTCGAAGCCATGACAGATGTACCTGACGGCCAGCGCGGCGCACAATTTCACTGTGTTCTGGTATACCTTCGCCACGCTGATGACCCGACACCGATTGTGTGCCACGGCCGATGGCCTGGTTCGATTCTGAGGGCTCCGCAAGGCGACGGCGGATTCGGCTATGACCCTGTATTTCTTTGCCCCGAGACGGGCTGTAGTGCCGGGGAGCTGAGCCGGGACGAGAAAAGCCGGATAAGCCACCGGGGCCGGGCACTGGCATTACTTATGGAACAACTCAGAGCAGACCAGTGACTGCACTCAACCCGGCACAGCCCAGGCCACCTCTGAGCCTGTATATTCATGTGCCCTGGTGTGTGCGGAAATGCCCCTACTGCGACTTCAATTCCCACGCGGTACAGAATGACGTTCCCGAATCCGCCTACCTGAATGCCCTGCTTGAGGACCTGGACCAGGATCTTGCGCTCGCCGATGGGCGATCGATCCAGACGGTCTTTATTGGCGGAGGAACGCCCTCACTGATGAGCGGCGACTTTTACAGAAAACTCTTCAGGGGCCTCTCCGAGCGCCTCATTTTTGCAGGGGACGCAGAGATCACACTGGAGGCCAATCCGGGCACTCTGGAAGAAGGACGGTTCGAGGCTTTTCGCGAGGCCGGCATCAACCGCCTCTCTATTGGCGTACAAAGCTTCAACCCTACCCATCTGAAAGCCCTCGGTCGCATCCATGACAGTGCAGCCGCTCACCGGGCAATCGATACTGCGAAAAAAGCGGGTTTCGATAACTTCAATCTGGATCTGATGCACGGTCTGCCAGGTCAGACCCCCGAGGAGGCTCTTGCGGATCTTCAGTCTGCCATGAGCCATGAGCCACCACACCTGTCCTGGTACCAGCTGACACTGGAGCCCAACACCGAGTTTTACAGCCGGCCGCCAGATCTGCCGGATGACGACCTGCTTTGGGAGATTTCCCAACGGGGTGGAGACTATCTTCGCCAGCAGGGCTTCAACGACTATGAAATTTCGGCCTGGTGCCGCGAAGGAAAAGCCTCTCGTCATAACCTGAACTACTGGTCGTTTGGGGACTATATGGCACTTGGCGCCGGCGGCCACGGCAAAATAAGCCTGCCAGACGGTACAATCAAACGTTACTGGAAAACACGGCAACCAGAAGCCTACCTGAACAGAATCGGCAGTCGCACCGCCGGAAACGACAACATTGAAGCAGCAGAACTCCCTCTGGAATTCCTGATGAATGCACTGCGCCTGAGAAAAGGTGTGGATGAAAGCCTTTTTTATGATCGTACGGGTTTACCCCTGACATCCGTTGCGGTACAACTTGAAAGGCTACGTGAAGATAAATTGCTGGTTCGTGACCGGCTTCAGGCAACCGACCTGGGGCAGAGGTATCTGAACAGTCTTTTGGAGCGTTTTCTGTAATGGACACGGAAAAGGGATTATCGGCTTTACCTAAAAGCCTGAAAGCCTGCCTGATCGCAACGCTGGTTCTGCTGGCAGCCTTACTTATGATCAATCAGCCGCTGAAAACCGGATCTGCACATCAGGGTATTATCAGCTTCCAATTGGCAGGGAATGCCGAGCAGGCGCTCGCCATCGTACAAAGCTGGGGTGATGAGGGATTGCAGTGGGCAAAACTGTCACTGTGGGTAGACTTCCTGTTCATTCCACTTTACTGCCTTACCCTCATACTTCTTACCAGGCACTGCACACAGGACAGACCAGGCATTCGCGAACGCACCACCGCGCGCTGGATTCGAACACTGTTTATAACCGCCGGATTCGCCGATGTGACGGAAAACGTGTTGCTCCTGAATAACCTGGAGGCACCTGCGGATGCCATCAGCCTTGCCGCCACTATAAGCGCACTTGCCAAGTTTACTGCCCTGACCTTAGGCATTGCCGGGCTGGTAATTATCCGGGCAGCCAGACGCCATCCGTTGGCGCCAGGCTGAACCGGGTCAGAAAACCAGAGCTTCAGGGAACATCAGCCAGTATTTTAATTGGTGCGGCGAAACAGCAGATCCCATACGCCGTGGCCCAGATTTTCTCCACGCTTCTCAAACTTGGTTACCGGACGATATTCAGGCCGTGGTGAATATTCCCCCTGCGCCTGAGTATTGGCGAACCCTTCAGCGTCACCCATTACTTCCATCATATGCTCAGCGTAGTTTTCCCAGTCTGTGGCAAGATGCAGGATGCCACCCACCCTCAACTTATGACGGATACGCTGAACAAACTCAGGCTGAACCAGCCGACGTTTGTTGTGCTTCTTTTTGTGCCAGGGGTCCGGGAAAAAAACCATAACCTGATCCAGACACGCGTCTGGCAGACACAGGTCGATAACATCGTTCGCGTCTATGTTATAAACACGAACATTCTCCAGCCCTCGATCCTCAATATCCTTGAGCAGTGCCCCTACACCGGGCAAGTGCACTTCCACGCCGATGAAATCCTGCTCTGGCGCGGCTTCTGCCATCTCTGCAAGAGAGCGGCCCATACCGAAACCGATTTCCAGGTTCAGCATGGCTTCCCGACCAAAAATCTGGCGAGGATCAATCATTCCGTCTTCGCGGCTCAGGCCAAACCTGGGCCAGCTGCGTTCATAGGCTTTTTTCTGGCCGTCAGTCATGCGCCCCTGGCGCAGTACAAAACTGCGAACACCACGGCGTGTGGTCACGGGTGAGTCATTGCTTGACTCTTTCTGGTCAGTCATCTGCAATCCTTAACCGCTGGCTGCGGATTTGATTAACGGAATTTGCGCACAGTTTACCAGAGTAGAAGGCATCAGGCGGATACCACAGAACTCTTACCTGTCTGGCGATCCAGCTGGCGGTACCCCAGAGCTTCCACAAGATTCCGCTGAGCAACGGTATCGCACCCCTCAAGATCTGCCAGCGTCCGGGCTACCCGCAATATCCGGTGCAGCGCCCGGGCCGAGAGCCCGAGCTTCTCCATAGCACCGGCAAGCAGCTTTTCTCCGGATTCTTCGAGGCTACAGGCCTCCTGCAACTCACGTCCGGACAATGTGGCATTTACGCAACCCCGCCGGGCCTGGCGATCCCTGGCGAGCACCACCCGATCGCGCACCACAGCACTGCACTCGCCGTCTCCGCCGGACTGCATCAACACATCACCACTTTGCACCGGCACTTCTACGTGCAGATCAAACCTGTCCAGCAAAGGTCCCGAAATTTTTGCGCGGTATCGCATCACCTGTTGAGGTGTGCACTGACATTCAATGGTTGGGTGCCCACTGTAACCACACGGGCATGGATTCATTGCGCCGACGACCTGAAACCGTGCAGGGAAACTAACCTGCCGAGCCGCCCGGCTGATGGCAATTTCTCCGGTTTCCATCGGCTCCCGCAACACCTCCAGCACACGGCGCTCAAACTCAGGTAACTCATCAAGAAACAGAACGCCACGGTGGGCCAGGGAAATTTCTCCGGGCCTGGGGCTACTGCCACCTCCCACCATAGCCACAGCAGAGGCAGTGTGATGCGGAGATCTGAATGGAGGCTGGCGCCAGCCGCCCTCCCGCATTGGCAGCCCGGCGACCGAGTGCACACTGGCAACTTCCATAGCATGGTCATCGTCCAGATCCGGCAAGATACCGGGCAGCCGGCTTGCCAGCATGCTTTTACCTGTGCCTGGCGGGCCAAAAAACAGCAGGTTATGGGCCCCCGCTGCTGCTACCTCCAGCGCCCTTCTCGGGACGCTTTGACCACGCACATCGGCAAGGTCCGGCATGCCGGCAGCAGCAGGTCGTTCGGGCATCGTATGCTGCACGGGAATCAGTTGCGCCCGGTCACAAAGATGCTCACAGACTGCAAGTATGTGGCTCGCCGCCAGCACATCATTCTGGCTTGCAAGGGCCGCTTCTTCTGCATTGCCCTGAGGCACCAGCAGTCTCCGCCCTTCTTTTCGCGCGGCCAGCACTGCAGGCAGAACGCCTTTAAGAGGGCGAAGTGCGCCATCCAGTGAGAGCTCTCCCAGGAATTCGCATGAAGACAGGCTTTCCGCCGGGATCTGCCCGGAGGCGGCAAGAATTCCCAGAGCAATGGGCAAATCGAAGCGGCCACCCTCTTTGGGCAGGTCAGCAGGAGCAAGGTTGATCGTAATTCTGCGTGCGGGAAACTCAAAGCCTGCATTCAGCAAGGCACTTCTTACTCTTTCCCGGCTTTCACGCACGCCGGTTTCTGGCAGACCAACAATAGAAAGCGCGGGCAGGCCACCCGACAGGTGAACCTCAACAGTGACTTCTGGCGCAGAAACGCCAACGCTGGCACGGGAGTGGACAACGGCAAGCATAACAACCTTCCATGGTTTCGGAAATCAACAGGGGCCGGGGTAAATCGACCGCTCCGGCTTCCTGCCGGGACCTCTGGGAGTCTACTGCGTTTTCAGAGACTGCTCCAGATCAGCAACTCTCTTTTCAAGAGTCTCGACCTTTTCGCGGGTTTTCATAAGCACCGCTTGCTGGGCATCAAACTCTTCACGGGTTACCAGTTCCAACCGTGACAGAACCGCCATAACCGTAGCACGCGCCTGGGTTTCAAAATCTTCACGCGCAGCACGAGCCATATCTGGAACAAACTGGCCGAACTGCCCCTGTAGCTGGGCGAAAATATCCTGTGGACCTTTCACAAACCACCTCACTGATTCAAATAAATGTCCGCTTTCGACCAAAAGAGTAGCGCCATGGCCGGTTTGCGGGAGTGTATCACACCGCCAGCCCTGCCATACTGTGTGCGGCAGGCACTATAATAGTCCAGCCGGCCCGCAAACCTGCTCTTATCTGGGTCAAGGGCTGCCAAGACGCACTATTATAGTGCAAAAGCTGGCACTCAAATACATGCCAGAGCAATACAAAGAAATACCAACTTGTTGTTTTTATTTAATTTTTTTGCGTTGGCATACACGGTGCTATAGCTCTCATACGCAATCCGCACAATTGACGTGCGAAGCGGCAGCACCCCGAACTCAACAACCGGCCGTTGGGCTCTCACGTTGAGACGGTTTTACCAAGGAGAAAGCAATGAAACTTGTGACAGCGATCATTAAGCCTTTCAAGCTGGATGATGTCCGTGAGGCACTATCCGAGATAGGCGTACAAGGCGTAACCGTCACTGAGGTCAAAGGCTTCGGGCGGCAGAAAGGCCATACAGAACTTTATCGTGGCGCAGAATATGTAGTGGATTTTCTGCCGAAGGTTAAAGTAGAAGTTGCCATTGGCGACAATCTGCTGGACCAGGTTATAGAGTCCATTACCAAAGCAGCCAATACCGGAAAAATCGGTGACGGCAAGATTTTCGTGACCGAACTGCAACAGGCTATCCGGATCCGGACAGGCGAAACAGGCGAAGAAGCGGTCTGATCCCGATCTGACCACCTAACTGCCAACGCAAAAAAAACCAATTTGAAGTGCCTCGTGCGGAGGGCATCCTATGGAAAACAATCTCTTTCACCTGCAGTATGCAATAGATACCTTTTATTTCCTGGTATGCGGCGCCCTAGTAATGTGGATGGCCGCCGGCTTCGCCATGCTCGAATCAGGGCTGGTACGAGCAAAAAATACCACAGAAATTCTTACCAAGAACGTCGCACTCTTTGCCGTTGCCTCCATCATGTACCTGGTGTGTGGCTATGCAATCATGTACGACGGATCCCTGCTGCTAGCAGGCATCGAAAGCACTGACCCCACTGCGGTACTGGGCGATTTCGCTTCCCGTGAAGATGGCTTCGAAGGCGGTTCTATCTACTCTGGAGCAGCAGACTTCTTCTTCCAGGTAGTGTTCGTGGCCACGGCCATGTCGATTGTCTCCGGTGCGGTTGCTGAGCGCATGAAGCTCTGGGCATTCCTTGTTTTCGCCGTTGTAATGACAGGCGTGATCTACCCGCTGGAAGGCTCCTGGACCTGGGGCGGCAACGACGTCTTCGGCATGTACAACCTGGGCGACCTTGGTTTCAGCGACTTTGCGGGTTCTGGCATAGTCCACCTCGCGGGCGCAGCTGCTGCACTTGCTGGCGTGCTCCTGCTTGGTGCACGGAAAGGCAAATACGGTCCTAACGGTGAAATCCGCGCTATCCCTGGTGCCAACCTGCCGCTGGCAGCTCTGGGTACCTTTATCCTCTGGATGGGCTGGTTTGGCTTCAATGGTGGCTCCGTACTGAAACTGGGCGATATTGCCAGCGCCAACTCTGTTGCCATGGTATTCCTCAACACCAATGCAGCAGCAGCCGGTGGTGCTATTGCAGCACTGATCACGGGTCGTATGCTGTTCGGCAAGGCCGATCTGACCATGCTTCTTAACGGCGCCATTGCGGGCCTGGTGGTTATCACTGCAGAACCCTCTACACCTACAGCATTGATCGCAACCCTTTGGGGCGCTCTGGGCGGCATAGCTGTTGTATTCAGCGTTATCCTGCTGGACAAGCTGCGCATCGATGATCCTGTCGGCGCAATCTCAGCTCACGGTGTCTGTGGCCTGCTCGGCCTGGCACTGGTTCCCATCACTAACTCCAACGCCACCTTCAGCGGACAGCTGATTGGCGCCATCACCATCTTCGCCTGGGTATTCCTTGCAAGCCTGGTGGTCTGGGGCATCATCAAAGCTGTGATGGGCCTGCGAGTCAGTGAAGAGGAAGAATACGAAGGTATTGATCTGTCCGAATGCGGCATGGAAGCCTATCCGGAGTTCGTTAACAGCAAGTAATATACGCTGAACGAACAAAAAGGGGTGCCTGAGAAGGCGCCCCTTTTTTTATAGGCAGGAACTATATTTTCAGATCAGCCTTCCTGGGGCCGCACTTCGTCTTCAAGTGCATCAATCATAAACTGGGGCATGGCCAGAGCGCCGTGGTGAACCCCCGCGTTATAGTATCGGGTTACGAACGGGCGGTTGTTAGCATCGTCTTCACGGAAATACTTTACCGGGTTATCTTTACTGGCCATGGTGCAACTCCACCAGCCAGTAGGGTAAACAGGTTGCGGGAACGGCAGTGTCTGCACGTGGCTGAAGCCCGCTTTGCGCATGTCGCTGTGAATATCTTTTATGATGGTGTCAGTATGCAGCAACGGCGATTCGCTCTGCTGCACAATGATACCGCCCTCACCCAGCGCCAGCATCGCGTCACGGTAGAAATCCAGAGCGAACAGTCCCTCTGCAGGGCCTACCGGGTCTGTGCTGTCGATAATAAGAATATCGATGCTGCCGGGATCCACTTCCCGCATCCACTGTATGCCATCACCAAAGAAAAAGTTGGCCCTTGGGTCATCGTTGGATTCACACAGTTCAGGAAAGTATTCCTCGGATACGCGGGTAACACGCTCGTCAATTTCAACCTGCCAGGCTTCTTCCACATCAGGGTGTTTCAGAACTTCTTTCAGAGTACCGCAATCTCCCCCCCCGACGATTACGACTTTTTTCGGCTTTTTGTGGGTAAACAGTGCCGGATGGGTCATCATCTCGTGGTATAGAAAGTTGTCGCGGGTGGTGAGCATTACACACCCATCCAGCACCATCAGGTTGCCGAAAGTTTCGGTTTCATAGATTTCCAGTTTCTGAAACGGAGTCTGTTCTTCGTGCAGCTTCTGTTTCACCTGCAGTGAAAATGCCGTTCCGTGATCCTGGAATATCTCCGTAAACCAGTTGTTATTCAGCGTGGTCATGGTGCTCTCCTGAGAAACCTGGGTGCTATGTCCGAAAAGCATATTGTAGGGGCGCAAAGCAGCCAGCCAAAGTATTAGTTGGTAATTGTTGCCATTTACCCGGATGGCCGGCGGGATTATCAACACTGGAGGCTTTTAGCTGCAGGAGGCAGGCCCTACAATACCAGCCATTCAGCAGGCCCGACCGGCCCCGTTTTTCTTGGAAGGATAGCAGCCATGAGTACCACCAGCGCCTCCCCGGCTCACAAGGTGTATAACATTGCCCACTGGAGCGACGGCTATATCGGCGTCAACCCGGAAGGTGAAGTGGTAATCCGGCCAAACCGTGGCAAGAGTGAGGCAGAGATCAACCTGCCGGAACTTACCCGTTCACTGGTCAATTCCGGCCTCCAGCTACCGGTACTTATTCGCTTTACTGACATCCTTCACGACCGGGTCAACAAGCTATGCAACGCATTTAATAAAGTAGCCACAGAGCAAAGCTATGCAGGACGCTACACTGCGGTCTATCCGATCAAGGTTAACCAACAGCGGCGGGTGGTTGAGGAACTGGTTGCCGCTGAGCCGGCGGCAAGCAACGGGCAGATTGGTCTGGAGGCAGGGAGTAAACCGGAATTAATGGCCGTGCTTGCACTGTCACAACAGCCTGGCTCCGTTATTGTGTGCAACGGCTACAAAGACCGTGAGTACATTCGCCTGGCTCTGATTGGCCAGAAACTCGGCCACAGGGTATTTATTGTGGTGGAAAAGCAGTCTGAACTGCCTCTTATTCTCGACGAGGCCAGAAAGCTTGAGGTTTCTCCCCTTATCGGTGTGCGGGTTCGCCTGGCCACTATCGGTAAGGGGAACTGGCAGAACACCGGCGGTGAGAAGTCCAAGTTCGGGTTATCTGCCAGTCAGGTTCTGGATGTGGTGAATACCCTGCGCAAAGCAGGCGCCCTGGACACCCTGCAGCTTCTGCACTTTCACCTGGGCTCCCAGATTGCCAACATCCGTGATATCCAGACAGGCCTGCGGGAATGCGCCCGCTTTTACAGTGAGCTCCGGCAAATGGGCGCTCCTGTAAACACCGTGGATATCGGTGGTGGACTGGGCGTTGACTATGAAGGCACCCGCTCACGCAGTGCCTGCTCGATGAACTACAGCATGCATGAGTATGCTTACAACGTTGTACACGTGCTGCAGGCTGAGTGTGATCGCCACGGCCTTCCTCACCCTGACCTGATCAGCGAGTCGGGGCGGGCACTGACAGCACACCATTCTGTTCTGGTCACCAACGTCATTGATCATGAGGAACCGGAAGACCGGCCTGCAGCCGCCCCCGAACGGGACGCACCGGCGCCACTACAGGATCTCTGGCGTGACCTGGAAAGCCTGAAAGATGCAGAATCACCACGCTCACTGGCCGAAATTTACCACGATGTGCTACACGCCATGGCAGATATTCATGGCCAGTTTGCCCATGGCACACTCTCTCTGCAGGAACGTGCAGATTCAGAAATACTATATATTCGCTGCTGTCGCCTGCTCCAGGGCCAGCTGGATAAAAACAGCAGGGCTCACCGCGAAATCATTGACGAGCTGAATGAAAAACTGGCCGCCAAGCTGTTCGTCAACTTCTCCCTGTTCCAGTCCCTGCCCGATGTATGGGGTATTGACCAGATATTTCCCGTCATGCCGGTCAACGGCCTGAACCGGCCACTCAGCCGGCGCGCAGTAATTCAGGATATCACCTGCGATTCCGATGGACGAATTGATCGCTACGTGGACGGTCAGGGCACGGAAACCACCCTGCCGCTGCCTGAGGAAAAACCGGGCGAGGCCCTGCTGATGGGTTTTTTCATGACCGGTGCTTATCAGGAAATACTGGGGGATATGCACAACCTGTTTGGGGATACCCACTCGGTAGATGTACGCCTCAATGATTCCGGTGGTTTCGACACCAGCACTCCGATTGTCGGTGATACCGTTGCCAACGTGCTCAGATATGTGAACTTTGAGCCTGAAAAGCTTCTGGAAGCGTATCGTGAAAAGCTTGCCACAAGCCAGCTGACAGGGGATATACAGACCACCCTGCTGGCAGAGCTGACGGCCGGGCTTGAAGGGTACACCTACCTGGAAGACTAGTTTTTTTTGCAAACAAAAGGGTAAAAGAACACCGCTTCCGGAATTACTTTACCGGAAGGCTGATCCACACTGGCAACGGGCGCGTAAACACCCTCACTGACAAACCCGTGGCGAGTGCATAGAATGATCAACAAAACAAATTTGAATCATGCGACTGTCGAGGAGCGTCCGGTGACCACACTGGATACAAAACCAACACGCAGCGGGGGCCGAAAGGACCCCTGGAGCCAGTTGTTGGTGAAAGTGGGAAAAAGCCAGGACCGTCAGGCTTATCATGCACTATTTGAGCATTTCGCTCCGCAGCTCAAATACTATGCAATGGCAAACGGCATGGCCAGCCACGCTGAAGAGCTGGTGCAGGAAGTTTTTGTCTCCATCTGGAGACGGGCCTGTCTCTATGACTGGCAAAAAGCCGCAGCCTCAACCTGGATCTTCACCATCGCCCGGAACCAGCGCATCGATATGCTGCGTAAGATGCGGCGCACCAGCGCTGAGATGCAGGTAGAAACAGAAGACCTCTGGCAAATACCCGGTGAAGATGAGAACCAGCCAATTACATCACTGCATCGCCTGATGTCTGAAAAGCGCGTGAGAGAGTCCCTGAGCCATCTGCCAGAAGAACAGATTACAGTGATAGCCAAGGTATATATGGAGCAGAAATCCCATCAGATGGTGGCTGACGAACTGAACATTCCCCTTGGCACGGTAAAGAGCCGGGTAAGACTGGCTCTTGGCAAGCTGAAAGTGATTTTGCAGGACCAGAACGTATGACACGGCATCACCCTGAAAGCCTTCATCTGATGGATTACAGTGCGGGCAACCTGAGCGAGCCACACGCCCTGTGCGTCCGGCTGCACCTCAACGAATGCGCACTTTGCCGGAGCCGGGTGGAAACTCTCGAAAGCCTGGGTGCGGTGATGATGGAGCAGCAGCCAAAGGTCAGCGTGTCCGACTCTATGTTTGACAGCATTCTGGCGAAGATAGACAGCACGCCATCGCCACAGACAGAGTTAAAACCGGCGCCCCGGGTAGGTATCCTTCAGAAACTACTGGGGGATGATATCAATAACCTGCCCTGGAAACGCCAGTTGGGCGATGTCAGCGTACTGGATATTACAGAGAAATTTCCGGGCCAGAACGAGCAGGTTGTTTTGCAGAAACTTGTCTCTGGAGGCAAGGCTCCGGCGCATACCCACCGAGGTCACGAAACGACCATCGTTCTGCAAGGTGCGTTTGCGGACCAGAAAGGCGTATTCAATCAGTGGGACTTTGTTGTCCTCACCGAGCAGGATGAACACAAGCCGGTAGCCGTCGGCTGCGAAGACTGCATTACCCTCTCCGTCCTGAGTGCTCCGGTCAAACTGACCGGCACCTTTACCCGGATGCTCAATCCCTTTATTCGCTGATATCCTGAACCCGGCCCTGTAAGTCACCAACGGCACTATTTACGGTATTTTCTGTCTGCTCCGGCACTAGGGTACAATTGCGCTCTTTGATTTCCTCCGGCTTGCGCCCGGACCTGTACGGAGACCGCATGAACGCCGACGATTATGCTTTCCGCTTTGGCGGTATAGAACGGTTGTATGGCCGCCGCGCCCTGCACGCATTTCGCGACGCCCATATTGCCGTTATCGGCCTGGGCGGAGTTGGCTCATGGGGCGCAGAAGCCCTGGCTCGCAGCGGTATTGGTACCATAACCCTGGTTGATATGGATGATATCTGTGTATCCAATACCAACCGGCAGCTTCATGCTCTGGAGGGCCAGTACGGCCGCACCAAAACCGATGCCATGGCAGAGCGCCTCAGAGCCATCAACCCCCATGCGGATATCCGGGTTCACTTTGGTTTTCTGACTCTGAAAAACCTCACAGAACTGATCACACCGGATATGACCGGAGTGATCGACGCCATAGACAGCGTAAAGCCCAAGGCAGCTCTGATTGCTCACTGTCAGCGCGGAAAGATCCCGATCATCTGCGCCGGTGGCGCGGGGGGCCAGACAGACCCGACGAAAATACTTGTAGCAGATCTCAGCAAGACAACTCAGGACCCTCTGCTCGCCAAGGTTCGCAACCTTCTGCGCCGGGAGTACGGATTCTCCCGCAATCCCAAACGACGCTTTGGCATTGAGGCCGTATACTCAACAGAACAGCTTACGTATCCTGCAGGCGATGGTGAAGTCTGCCTGCAGAAGCCTGCAACTGAAGGTCCCTCGCGGCTTGACTGTGCGTCTGGCTTCGGCGCTGCCTGCCCGGTTACCGGCAGTTTTGGCCTGTTCGCAGCCTCCCGACTGTTAAATCGCATTGCACGACGCGCCAACCAATAACCACACGGGTTCCAGACTTTTATGCCAGCCAGCACAGTCCTGATTCTAGCCAGCATCGGTATTCTTTCACTGTCGTTTCAGTGGCTCGCCTGGCGCGTGCGCGTGCCCGCCATTCTTTTCCTGCTCGCCGGCGGGATTCTTGTGGGCCCCGTACTGGGCTATCTCAACCCGGACGAGGTATTCGGTGACCTGCTGTTCCCTATGGTCTCTCTGGCCGTTGCCATCATCCTGTTTGAGGGCAGCCTGACATTGCGGTTTGAGGAAATCCGCGGACACAGCAAGATGGCCCGTAACCTCATTCCGATAGGCTCGATAGTAACCGGCATTATCGGCACCCTCGCCGCGCGCTGGGTTCTCGACATATCCTGGGCAGTTGCCATGCTCTTCGGCGCCATTTCCATAGTGACCGGGCCGACAGTTATTGCGCCACTGCTGCGCTCGGTTCGTCCCAGTGCCAAGATAGCCAACATCCTGCGTTGGGAAGGCATCATCATTGACCCGGTGGGCGCCTTGCTGGCGGTACTGGTATTCGAAGGTATCGTCTCCTGGGGCCAGGGCAATGTGTTCGGCCACTCCCTGTATATTTTCGGCAAAACGCTGCTGATTGGCTTCGCTCTTGGCGCCCTTGCCGGCTACCTGAATGGTCTGGCACTGCGTAAACATCTGATCCCACATTATCTTCACAATGCCGGCACCCTCACTTTCATGCTCGGGGTTTATGCGTTCTCCAACGAGATGGCCCATGAATCCGGCCTGCTCACGGTTACGGTTATGGGAATCTGGATGGCCAACATGAAGCAGGTCTCTGTCGACAGCATTCTTGAATTCAAGGAGTCCCTGAGTGTCCTGCTGATCTCGGCACTGTTCATTATTCTCGCTGCCCGGGTAGAGTTCGCCGCGATTGCTGATCTGGGATGGGGACTGGCCGTGGTTCTGGCGGTTCTGATGCTGATCGCCCGCCCGCTCAGTGTGTTTTTATCCGCTATCGGAACCGATCTGAACTGGCGGGAAAAACTCTTTTTGAGCTGGATTGCGCCCAGAGGCATTGTTGCCGCAGCGGTTTCCGCACTGTTTGCTTTCCAGTTACAGAAGCTGGGTTATGAAAGCGCCGCAGCACTGGTTCCCATGGTCTTTGTACTGATCATTGCCACCGTCACCCTGCAAAGCCTCACCGCCCGCCCTGTGGCCAGGCTGCTGAATGTGACCGAGCCTGCAGAGTATGGTTTCCTGATTCTCGGCGCCAACCAGGTTGCACGGATGATCGGCCAGGCCCTCAGAAAGCATGAGGTTCCGGTCACCCTCGCGGATACCAACTGGGAAAACGTACGCCAGGCACGGATGGACAATCTGAAGGTGTACTTTGGCAACCCGATTTCCGAGCATGCCTCAAGCCATCTTGATCTGACCGGCATAGGTAACCTGTTGGTCATTTCGCCGTACAAACACATGAATTCGCTGGCCACTTACCATTTCCTGGACTGGTTCGGTGACAACAGCGTATTCAGTCTTGCGGAAGGTGATCAGGATCAGAAAGCACGTCATCAGACTGCCGAAAAAATCCAGATGACACGAGGGCTTTTCGACGGAGTGAGCTACGCCAAACTGGCCAGCCTCGCAAGCCAGGGGTATTCAATAAAAACCACTCAGCTCAGCGAGGAATTTAAATACACTGATTTTCTCGATACCTATCAGGGCCAGGCTCTGGTGCTGTTTGTATTCGACAGCAAGAACCGCATCAAACCTGTACGCAGCATGGATAACCTGAAACCCGACGACGACTGGATACTGATCAGCCTGGTGCCGCCGCAGAACCATAAAGAGCGAAAAGACAAGGAAAACAGAGCGGTAGCGGAGCCATCTGCACGGGGCAAAGAGCCTTCTGCAGAAGACTCAATACCCGAAAGCTGAGGTTTAACGGCAGTCCAGTACCAGCTTGCCACGCACATGCCCACCTTCAAGAAGCTCGTGGGCCTGTGCAACCTGATCCAGTTTGAAAAACTTCTCAATGTGCACCTTCACATCGCCATCTTCAATCAGCTCGGCGATCTCATCCAGATGAAACACATCCGGGCGCACGGTCATACCATGCGCCCTTAACCCCTGCTCCTCGGCAGCACTGACAATCTCATCTGCGGTAATTGTAGGAATAGTAACCAGCACGCCACCCTCACCCAAGGCCCTCAGGGATCGCTTGCCTGTATCGCCTCCGACCAGATCCAGCACCACATCCAGCCCGAAACACTCATCAGCGATATCGGTTGTGTGATAATCAATAACTTCATGGACACCAAGCTCTGCAAGGAAATCCCGGTTGCCCGCTGAAGCTGTTGCAATTACATGGGCGCCACGTGCCAGCGCAAACTGCACAGCGAGGTGCCCGACACCGCCAGCGCCTGCGTGAACCAGAACTTTTTGTCCAGGTTCAAGTTTGGCCACTTCAAACAGCGCCTGCCAGGCGGTGAGCGCCGCAAGCGGAAGAGCCCCTGCGGTTACAAGGTCAAGCTCTTCAGGCACGATGGCCAGCTCATCTGCAGTAGCAAGGGCATACTCGGAATATCCCCCGCCATTCAATGGAAAGCCAATCATCCCCATCACCCGATCCCCGGGTGCCAGGGTGATTACTCCATCGCCTGTGGCAACGACTTCCCCGGCAACATCGTAACCCGGCGTCCAGGGCATTGAATTTTCAATCTGCTGGGCCACAAACCCGAACCCTTTGCGGGTTTTCCAGTCAATAGGGTTAAGCCCGGCACCGTGTACGCGGATCAGCACTTCGCCTTCTTGCGGAGACGGAATGTCCGAGCTTACAACCTGCAGAACATCACGCTCACCAAATTCATGGTAGACCACCTTTTTCATGGAAGATTCAGGCTGCTGATTGATGTTTGTATCCATGGATATCTCCAAAAAATGGCGCTGACAGTGTCTGACGGGGAGTAGGTATTCTGTTCTTTTATCAGGTTAACAGAAGTTAGCACGAATAGTGACTCAGACGGGCTACAGGCCCTTCCCTCCAACCACTCTGGCCGCGGCCATGATATCGGCGAACTCTTTCGGCGCTCGGGATGGGCGCTGGGTTTTCAGGTCAACACAGGCGTGGGTTGAAACCGCACGCATCAGTGTCTTGCCATCGGCAGGACGTACAAGCTGAAACTGCCTCGCTGAGCGAAAGCGGCCATCAAAGCCGGTAAGCCAGGTTCCCATAACCAGATGGTCTCCGGCATTGGCTGATACCAGGTAGTCAATTTCCGTGCGGGTAATCGCCATCGCCTTGCCCGTTAACTCGTGCAGTTCCCAGGTCATACCCAGACTTTCCACGTGGGCCCAGCTGATGTCTTCAAGCCAGCGCACATAAACCACATTATTGGCGTGCCCCAGCCGGTCGGTATCATCCTCGTTAACCTGAATATCGAGAATAAAAGGATCCGGCAGATCCCACTGTCGTGACTGCTCAGGCATTACTGCTCTCCAAGGCCAGGAATAACCCGCATCGGTAACCGTCCGATACGGTCGTTGTGAAGTGAACCAAAGTAAAGGTAGCCGCCGTGGGGGTTCACTGAAGTAATTTCCTGCAGATGCATACCACCGGGATCATGAAGGCTGGCTATCACCCTGCCAGTATGATCGAACGCCACAGCCAGGCCATATTCCTGAGGCGCCGGCTGCAGGCTTTGCGGCAGCTTGGCAACCAGCTCCTTGAGCCAGGGGACAGGATGTAAAGTATCAATACTGGCATTGCGGAGTGTAGGGAATGCCACCCAGAACCGGCCACTTTCATCCACCGCCAGGTTGTCGGGAAAACCCGGCAGATTATCCGCAAAGATTTCTGTCTGTCCGGCCCTCGGCCCGCTTATCCAGTAACGGTGAATACGGTATTTCCAGGTTTCATTAACCAATACATAATCACCGCCCGGGGCTACAGCCACCCCGTTGGCAAAATGCATATCGCCCAGCAACACCTCTGTTTCCCCGGTTTTCGGAGAATATCGCAAAAGCCTGCCATGGGGCCTCATTTCCAGCAGGTCGAGCTGGTAATCAGGCTGATGGAAGCGGGAACTGGCATCGGTGAAATATATCCGGCCATCCGCAGCTATATCAGCGTCATCAGTAAACCGGAAGGGGATACCCTCGGCCTCCCGGCTGAGCACCGTAACATCGCCATCCCGGGTGACAGAGAGCAGCCCCTTCCAGGCATCCGCAACAATCAGGTTTCCATTGTGGTCAAACACCATCCCCAGGGGACGGCCTCCCGTTGACAGCCAGTTTTCAACATGGCCATCCGGGAACACACGCACTATGTACCCGTTCTGGGTACCCGCATAGACCACACCCTCAGTATTAACCGCTGTGTCTTCAGGCCCATAGATCTGCCCCAGTGCCAGCAACTCTGCCTGTTGCAGGCGTTCATTCGGCGCCAGCAAGCCGGTCATGGGCTCGGGAGACGGCGGCTGCCATGCCAGAGCACTGACAGGTGACGGCAGCAGCAAAAACCCACCTGACAGGAGAAACAGAACCACCAACCCAGCCATCAACCACTTCATACACTTGACCTGCGCATTATCGGGCGACTGTTACAGGGTATCGTCGATATCGCGACCTTCCAGAAAACGCCGGCACAACGCCACAAACGTATCTGTTTTCTCTGCATGCAACCAGTGCCCGGTGCCTTCAATGATGCTTAGCTGAGCATGTGGAAACAGGCGGAAAATTTCATCTCTGTGTTTTTCCTGGATATAGGCTGAATCAGCGCCTTTCAAAAACAGCACGGGGCCCTCGTATGGGGCTTCACCCTCTGGCGCACTGGCAAGATTAGCGTAGCAGGCCTCAATCGCCTTCAGGTTAAGGCGCCACCGGTAAACAGGACCTCCATCCAGCTGTTCCTGTTTCGGGATCCGCTCAAGGTTCATAAGCAAAAACTGCCTGGTAGCTTCCATATCCACAAACCTGGCCATCTGTACATCGGCCTCCCGGCGCGAGCGCACATTTGTCAGATCGATCTGCTTCAGACCTTCAAGAACAGCATCATGACGCGGCTTATAAGACACGGGCGCAATATCAGCAACAATGATTTTTTCGACCCGCTCCGGCGCCTGCAAGGCAACCTGCATGGCTACTTTTCCGCCCATCGAATGCCCTAACAGGCAGGCTTTGTCGATCCCCTGCTCATCCATGTATGCAACCACATCCTCAGCCATAGAAGGGTAATCCATGGTGTCGGTGTGGGGTGAGCTGCCATGGTTGCGCTGATCCAACGCATGAATCTGCCACTCGTTCTGCAGTTTCCTGGCAACACCACCAAGATTCTCAAGGGACCCGAATAAACCGTGCAGCAGGATCAAAGGGGACCCCTCTCCGGTAATTCTGTGGTTCAGTTTAACGCTCATGGGCAGCTAGCCTCCGTCAGAAATCGGATTATTTAAATGCCGATACATTAACACTGCCAGCATCATGAGCAAGGGAAGAGGGTATTTTCATGCAGCAAAAAAAGACCGGGCAAAGCCCGGTCTAAAGGTCACATATGGTGCGTCTGAACACTCAGCAGCAATACATATCACGCAGATACTCAAAAAGTGCGATAACGTTTTCACGCTCCTGCTCGTTACGGGGTACAAAAATATCATGTTCCATAAACGCCTCCTGGCTGGCCTTCCGATTACTTTCATCCGACCATTAGATGCTATCGTTGGAGACAGCAAAACCCGTTGACAGACTGTCCCACTCATTTGACATTTTGTATCAGCATTCATGACAACTGGTTAATGAGACGGATAATGTGACCACTGCGCCTACAGACATTACAACAACGCCCTTCGTTGCGGCCTCCAGTACACTGGCACTGGTTCATTACCTGGACCTCCAGGGGGTTCTCGACAGTCGCCGCGTAGAACAGCTTACCGGTCTGGACATGCCAGCACTGGGGGATCCGGACAGGCGTGTGCCGGCAGAGGTGCACTACAGGCTCTGGGATTTTGCAGAACGGGTAACCGGAGATCCCGCTGTGGGACTGAATGCTGGCCAGATTATTGATCCGGAGCGCATGGGTCTCGTCGGGCACGTTTTCTTTAATTGCGACACACTGGGTGAAGCAGTAACTCAGTATGTGCGCCTGCACAGGCTGATCAATGAATCCGTAACTCTCAGCTTCGAACAGATTGCAGACCAGGCCATTCTGACCTGGCAGGCGGATTCACCAGAGCACTATTGCCGCCAGGATATGGACCGCACTCTCGCCGCAGCCATGTGTCGCACCCGGCATTTTATTTATCCCGATATAAAGGCTGAGTGGGCGGAAATTGCGCATCCGCGGCCGGATTATGCAGATAAATACGAAACGCTTCTTAAAGGCCCGGTGACCTTCGGAACGGCAACTACCCGACTGGCATTCAACAGTCGCCACCTGAGCCATCCGATTCCTCACCGGAACCCTTATGTATATTCAGCCGTTCTTCGACAGGTCAACGGACTGCTGGCACGACTGCAGACCCGGCGTTCATTCCGCCGGAAAATTCACAAACTGATATCACGACAGATGTCCACCGAGAAAATTGATGCTGACACTCTGGCCCGGCAATGCCATATGAGCCGCCAGACTCTCTATCGCAGACTTAAAAAAGAGGGGTCAGGCTTCCATGAGCTTGTGGAGGAGGTACGGAAAGACAAGGCACTGCGCTATGTCGCTTCCGACCACTATGCTTTGGGGGAAATTGCATTTCTTCTCGGATTTTCCGAACTGAGTGCGTTCAGCCGGGCGTTTAAACGCTGGACAGGCGTATCACCGGCGCAATATCGGGCACAACACCTGACCCGGGAAACCGACCAATGATGCCCGACTCTTTACTCCTGGCCATGGTTGTTGGCCTGTTCTATCTGGGCTCGGCTGCCTGTATTTACCGGATCCTTCTGACCTATCGTACCACTCAGGGCGCCATCGCCTGGATCATCGGGCTTCTAGGCCTCCCGTATCTCGCCGTACCCCTGTTCCTTGTCCTTGGCCGTTCTCGCTTCGGAGGGTATGTCAGGGCCAGGCGCATGGGAGATCAGTCGCTTACCGACCTGCTCAACCGCTTTGAACAACAGACTACCTCGCTATCCACTCCGGAGCAGGAACACCTGGACAAGCAGCTGCAGGTTCTTTGCAAACTCGGGCGACAACCTTTTACCGAAGGGAACCTGTGTACACTGCTGCGCAATGGCGAAGCAACTTTCGATGCTCTGATCACTGCCATGGAGAATGCAACCTCCTACATTCTTCTTGAATTCTATATTGTGCGGTCAGACAAAATTGGCCAGCGCATCAAAACCGTACTGGAACGTAAACTCGCGCAAGGTGTGCAGGTCTGGTTTCTGTACGATGACATAGGAAGCGTCGGTCTGCCCCGAACCTACCTGAAGGAGCTCTCCGGGGCCGGCGCGCGGGTTGCCTCGTTTGGCGATGGCAATATCCGGCGCCGAAGGTTTCAGATTAATTTCCGTAACCACAGAAAGCTGCTGGTTTGTGACGGCAGGATCGGCTTTGTGGGAGGTATAAACCTGGGCGATGAGTATCTGGGCACCGCGATAGACCAGGAGCCCTGGCGGGATACTCACTGCCGGATTGAAGGCCCTGCCGTGACGGGGCTGCAGCTTGCCTGGCTCGAAGACTGGAACTGGGCCAGCAATGAGTTTCCGGATCTGAACTGGGTCACAGGAGACGACCTGCCGGGCGATGAACAGGTTCTGGTGCTACCCACCGGCCCCGCAGACACCTGGGAAACCTGCACGTTGTTTTTCCTGAACTGCATTAATAACGCAGAGTCTCGCATCTGGATCGCCTCACCGTATTTTGTTCCGGACTTCCAGATTGTGAATGCACTGCAGCTTGCAGCTCTTCGGGGGGTGGACGTGCGAATCATGATCCCGGAAAAATCGGACAGCAGGCTCGTCCGCCTCGCCGCCTATTCTTACCTGATCCAGGCCAGCCAGGCTGGCATTGGCATCTATCGGTATCAACCCGGCTTTATGCACCAGAAGGTTTTACTGGTAGACAATCGCTACGCAGCCGTGGGAACCGCCAACCTCGATAACCGCTCTATGCGCCTCAACTTTGAAATCATGGCAATCAATACCTCAGAGCCTTTTGTTTCCGAAGTGGATTCCATGCTTACAGAAGATCTCACCCATTGCCGCAAGATGACCGAACACGACTACCAGGGCCGTTCTATCCTGTTCCGGTTAACCTGCCGTGCAGTTCGCTTGCTAGCACCTTTGCTGTAACCCTGTCGCGGGCAGGCCCCGGAACAGGGCTAGTAAAAGAGTTGAGTAAACGAAAACCCGATATTCAGGTACGCGGTCCAGTTGTCTTTATTGTTATATGCCGTTGCTATCTGAACGGGCCCGAGAAAGGTATCCACGCCGGAAAAGATACTCCAGGATTTTACAGTGCGGTTCCACCCGGCATCGCTGAGAGACGCCCAGGCATTTCCTGCCTCCAACCCCATCCCTGCAAACCAGGGAGTAATCGGACCTCCGAACGCCTGGCTGGCATAGACAGCTCCCATAGCAGCACTGTCGCCGGTAATCTGGCCCGGGGCATAAGCGGATAACCGCCGGAAACCACCGAGACGCACCGCATTTTCTATGCCCGCGTCTCCCCGGGTGACCGTGTGCGCGTAAAGCAGCCCCGTCAGTGTAAAACCTCTCCAGCTATCCGTCCCGAGCACCATGCCCGTTACCGAGTCAAAATGTCGCTCGGACCCCAGGTCTTCACGTTCAACCCGGCCTCGAATTCCGGCAAAAGCACCCTCACGGGGAAAGAAAGTATCGTCCAGAGAGTCGTGTACCAGTTGCAGGTTGAGACTGCCCTGGTGAACCTCACCCTCGGGCGCAACGGCTGTACCAACCTGCTCGTCCACAGTGGCATATCCGCGGACGTAGGTGAAACGGGCTTCCGCATTGCCACCCAGCTCCATTCCCAGCCCCAGATCGGCCTGACGGAAGGTAACATCCAGTTCGGCGACACGCTCGCCACCGGAGTCATATAAACTGAGCGTGTCCCGGGAGTATTCAGCTCCAGCCACCAGGAAACGCTCATAGCCATAATCCAGAGGTTGATACCATTGAGTACGTATGTGCGGCTCAGTGCCAAGCTGCACACCTGTCTGCCACTCGGCCCCGAGCTCATTCAGCTCGGTCATTCGCAGGGAGGAAGCCAGATTAAAGCGGGTATCGCCGTCAAAATTATCCTCATAGTTCATGCCAAAAGAAAGATAATTAGGCCCCCAGCTTTTCTCCTGAACCTTGATCGTCAGTAAGGTTCCATCCGGTAACGGGGACAGGGCGTAAGACACTATCTCGTAATAACCCAAGCCATAGATACGCTTGAGATCCGCCTCCAGTATTTCTACGTCCAGAGGCTTGCCGGCCTTCTGGCGTATCCGCTCCCGGAGAAATTCATTCCCCAGACGGCGGTCATGGGAAATATCAACGCGGGCAATAATCCCCGCGCGATGCCTTGTAGATGCCAGTCGCGACTGGTATGCCTGCCAGGCCTCGTTTGATACGGCAAGCGGGTTCAATTCCACCGCATGTTCACGAGTACCGCTGGCGCCCAGCTCAAACAATACCGGTGCATTATAGAAATCTGCCGAGCTCTGGCCTTCCAGGTCCGGGCGGATAAGTACATCCTGCCCGCCCAATGATTCGAGTTGCTCGTCGGTATTGCGCCGGGTCATTATGGTGGTCAACTGCCCGAATACGGCAAACGCCTCACGCAGTTCGTCAGGGCCCATCAGAGTATCGGTAATATCAACCGCAATAATAATATCGGCCCCCATTTCACGGGCGACATTGACCGGAAGGTTGTTGGCAACTCCGCCATCCACCAGCAACCGGCCATTGAGTTTCACTGGCGCGTAGACACCCGGAATACTCATGCTTGCACGCACCGCAGTAGCAATATTGCCACTGTCGAGTACCACCATATCGCCGGTTTCCAGATCGGTAGCAACCGCGCGAAAGGGAATGGGTAAGCTATCGAAGCTCTCAACAAGCGCAAAACCATGAGTCAGTTCGTTGAGAATAAATCCGAGGTTCTGGCCAGATATAATACCGGCGCCAAGGTGCAGACCGTCCAGGCTGACGCCAAGCCCCGGCGTAAAAGGAAACCTCCACTCGCCCTGCTTCCGGCGAACCGGTTTGTACACCCGGCCGGGGTCATCCCTGAAGCTGGACAACCAGTCCATCCCGATAAAGCGCTGTTCAATTTCCGCTACCGACATGCCAGCGGCATAGAGTGCGCCAACCGCAGAGCCAGCGCTGGTGCCCACCACCATATCCACCGGGATGTGCATTTCTTCCAGTACCCGAAGCACACCTACGTGGGCCATACCTTTGGCTCCACCGCCGCTGAGTACAAGCCCGACCTGGGGTCTTTCGGTTGAGGTGTTGCTGGCCACTGCAGGAAACGACGCAAGGAGTGCGGCAGCCAGACATATGAGCATTGAGCCCAGTGAACGCGTCAAATCCTGACAGGCTCTGTAAACCGGATACTCACTTTTTTTCCAGCTCTTCATCAACCAGGGACAGATGCGACACATCCGGCACTATGGGCGGAGGCAGGTCACGCTCCACACCTATATCGCTGCCAGCCGGCGCCAGAGTCCAGTCATCCAGGTGCTGAAACATGGGAGCCTGTGCCTCTTCGGACGTCATCAGTGTAACGCCAACCGGGTCCAGGCCAAGCGCTGAACCCGCAAGAATGTCGTCTACCTTGTCACCTGCTATTGGTAAACGTTCACCAGGCTCAACCTCAGGGGCGCCGGCACCTGGTGGCGGACTGGCCGGTTCCACCGGTTCCGGTGCGCTACTGACAGCCTGGGGTGCTGGCGCCGGTGCAGCCTTGGGCTGAACCGTACTCCCGGGCATAGGCTGCACGTAGGCAACCATTCCATGCTTGTTCAACACTGCACGATACTTTTCCGCCTGTTCCTCATCCAGCCTGTTCCGGATTACCACCGGGCTGCCGCTGAACATGCGCTCTACTTGCTCAACACTGGCCTTGAACAGCGCGCGGGCATTACTGCGTGCCGTCGTGATTTCGGTGCCGGGGGTGCACTCACCCTTGAATACGAGCTGAAACATAGGCAACTCTCCTGCCGTCGATTTTGGTTTCATGATAGTTGATAGAGCGGCATCAGGGGAGCCCCGCGCCCGCAGAACCCTGCGGCTAATTCATGCAAACTGCAAACAATTGAAAAAAACCGGGCAAACACCGCGCAATAAGCGACAGTCTCTGCGATAATCAACCGTAACGTAACATTACATTCTGTTACACTCGTTCCGGAATACTTCCCGGGGAGCTGACATCATGAATATCCAGAACCTGATCTGCACCGCAACCGTAGCAACATTTTGTTCTGCTTCTGCCGCTCAGGCCGAGAATCTGGACATAGTGATGAGTCAGGTATTTCCTCAGGATCAAGCAACCTATATCGGTTTTGAGAGCATTGAGCGTGAGGACATACCGGCTTCTGCCGCGATAGAACGGAAGTATCTGATAGTGGATTTTCGTCTCGCCGCCCCCCAGCCAGCGTCAGAGCACCTTCAGGCCAGTGTCCACAAGGTCTGCACGGCCCTGCTGAGAGACCGGGAACTGGTTCGCAGCCTGTCTGATTCGGGGTACGATATGGTCTCTGTTGCTTTTGATCGCCGCTCCCAGTTCGACTGCCTGTAATCTGCCTTGTCCTGGATCAGTCAGCCTGACCTAGTCCTGTCGCCCCAGCAGTTTCGGGAAGGCCTCAAGTGCACTGTTGACAGCATCCAGATTGAACGCTTCCACGTCTGCCAGTAGCTTTTCACCGTAACCTGTAACTGACCGGGAGCGGTAACGTTGCCCCCATTCCAGCACCCTGAGAGCAAACCCTTTCATTTCTTCCGGATCACCACTTTCCCGCACGGCCTGCCACTCTTCTCCAAAGTCTGCAGTTAACTGCTCCCTCAACCAACCCCGCTCCTGCATGCTCAGGGTCTGAGCCAGTAACCGTTCAGATTCTTTGGTCTCGCCTTCGTCCTCAGCCTGCTCGCCGGTCGCCTGGACCTGAGGCAAGGTGAGTGTAAACACAGATCCATTCCCCGAGTCACTTTCAACCTCGAGCTCCCCACCCATCATCCGGGCAAGTTTTCGGCTTATGGCAAGCCCAAGACCCGTACCCCCGTAGCGGCGGGTATTCTGCCCCTCCTGCTGCTCGAACGCGTCAAAAATCCGCTCACGCTGATCCGCAGAAATTCCGATACCAGAATCCTTTACCTTCACCGTAAGCCTGTAGGTCTGATGCTCGGGAGTTTCTTCCGTATCGCTTTTGACTGGCTGAACGGTTGCCCGTACAGATACTCCACCTTCATGGGTGAACTTTATGGCGTTACCTACCAGGTTGAACAGCACCTGACGGAAGCGGGTTTCATCAAGCATCATGGTAACAGGCATATCCGAGCCTACACTTACCTCCAGAGTGATGCCCTGCTCGCGCGCGCGTAAATCAAATATGTGGCGAACATCATCAAGAAGCCTGCGCACAGATACCGGCGAATAATCCAGCCGCATCTTCCCCGCTTCAATACGTGAAAGATCGAGAATATCGTTGATCAGCATCAACAGACTGCGGCTACCTGCACGGATAGCGTCCAGATAGTTGCGTTGCTGGGGGTCGGTAACGCTGTTACTCAGAAGATCACTGTAACCAATCACGGCGTTCATGGGCGTCCGGATCTCATGGGACATGTTCGCCAGAAACTCGCTCTTGGCCCTGCTGGCTGCTTCTGCCTGCCGGGCCAGACGCTCGGCTTCCAGCTTCGCAGCCCGCAGCTCATCCTCACTCCGCCGGAGGGCATTCTCAGAGCGGATACGTTCGTCCACTTCACGCGACAGCTTGCGGTTCCAGTAGAGAAAGATAAGCACAACCACAACCGCGATCAGAACAACCCGGCGCACCACGGTGTAATCGGTTTCCTGTTCGATATCCAGATGGATCCACCGGTTATATATAGCCTCAGTGTCGGCGGGCTTCAGGTTACCCAGAGCCTTGTTCAGAATCCGGTGCAGTTCGGGGCTGTCTTTGCGCACTGCGAGCCTGAGATCGTACTGGTAAGGTGTGATACTGGTAATACGAAGATTGGAGAGCCCCAGTCTGGCAACGGTATAACTGACCGCGGGAATGTGCGTCACCATCACATCGAGGTCGCCATTGGAGAGCGCAAGCAACCCGTCTTCTACTGTTGCCATCGGGTAAAGGTCCAGATTCGGATGGTTTATGAGCAGATAATCGTGAGCCGCGTGACGGTTGACCACACCCACCTTCTCCGTGCGCAACTCCCGCAGATCCCCGATAAACCGACCGTCATCCCGGATAGCCAAAGCAATGGGAACGCTCAGGTAGGCCCGGGTAAACAGAAATGACTCCTCGGTACGCGGTGTGCGGGACAAGCCAGGCAGGATGTCCACCTCACCCGAAACAAGTGCCTGTTCTGCTGCAACACGACTCGCCAGATTTTTTTTCTCGAACCGCGCACCCAACTGACCCTCCAGACGAGCGACGAGATCGGGCACAAGGCCAGTGGCCCGGCCATCCTGAGCGTATTCAAACGGCGGCCAGTCTGAGCGATAGGCAACCTTGAGTGCAGGGTGTCGCTTAAGCCAGTCAACATCCGAAGCAGAGAGCTCTACCCCGCTCTGCTCAAGCGCAGTGAGATCTACCTGCAACCATGCCTGCCGGATAACCCGGTGTTCATTATGGCTGATCGCCGCTACTGCCTGATCCAGAATACGGAATAATGGTCCGTGGCTATCATCCACCTGAAAGACAACATCTACCGATTTCTGATCAAGCAACACCGACAGACCAATACCATTTATCATCGCTGACTGAAGATAGTCAGACACCACCGGCACAGGGCCAAGGAAGGCATCGGCCTGGCCAGACAGCACCTGGCTTACCGCCTCACCCATACTCTGGACAGGAACCGGCGTAAAGCTATCGACGGACTCAAGCATGGTGTACTGATTCGGATCGTCTTCAACGACGGCTATGCGTCCACCTTCCAGGTCGGCCAGTGAACGGATTGCAGCATCGCCGGCGCTGACGAACAGCCCGTAGGTGAGTGACATCAACGGGCCGGTAAAGCGCTGGCCATCGGGAACTGGGGTTGTCGGTACTCTGGTAGTCAGAATCGCGTCGGTTTCCGGCTGCTCAGGCACAGGCCCTGCATTGACGCTACTATTGATAATAACCGGTTCAATGGGCAGCCCCAACTTGTCAGAAAGGCGTGCCAGATAATCGATATAAGTGCCGGCAAGGTCTCCGTTACCCGTATCAAAGACCAACGGTACCTGATCCCCCCGCACTCCGATCAGAAGGCTTTTCTTTTCACTTAGCCAGCTCAGGTCATTGCTACCCAGTACCGGCGCAGGCGATATCTGCGGTGGGTCCGCAAGCACTGTGGGTTGAAAAACCAGCAACAGGCAACTACATAGAACTACAAGGGTGGCCTTCACTGGATATCCTCTGGGTTTACGCTACATTTCAAGAGACCATACCTGCAAATATTCGAAATTTCATTCAGGCAATCATCAATCGGGAGAATCTCTGCATGGACACAAGCAAACACAACCTGAGCAAGCTTTTTGATCAACTGGGGCTGGCATCTGACGAGAAAAGCATAGAAGCATTCATCGCCCACCACTCTCCCCTGTCCCGCGAAATCGCCCTGCAAGATGCGCCTTTCTGGTCCGAAGGCCAGTCTCAGTTTCTCGAAGAAGGCCTGGAAGATGATAGTGACTGGGCAGAGGTGATCGACGAGCTGAATGCCCTGATGCGACATTAAGCCCCTGTTATTGTCGCAAGGATCCCGGCACTAGCTCGCTGACTGACCCTGACGCAGTTGCGGCCTGCACCCTTGGCCAGATACAGCGCCCGATCCGCACGATCAAAGACCGTTTCCTCGGTGTCTCCGGGGGTAAAAGCCGTCAGGCCTGCAGAAAAAGTAATCGTTACAGGACTTCCACCGAAATGAAACGGCAGGGCACTGACGTGGGCACGGAGCTTGTCCATAACAATTAATGCATTGTCTGCATTGGTTTCAGGAAAGAGAAGCACAAATTCCTCACCACCAAAACGTGCTGCAAAGTCAGTCGTACGCAACCGGCTTGCAATTTCCCTGGCCACAAGCTGGAGCACCCTGTCACCAGCTTTATGGCCATATGAATCATTCACGCGCTTGAACAGGTCTATATCCATCACACCTATCGTCAGCGGGTACTGGTAACGCTTCCAGCGATTGAACTCAAAAGACAATCGCTCCTGCCATGCTTCCCGATTTGGCAACTGGGTAAGCAGATCGGTCATGGCCCGCTCACGCTCCTTGCGGACCTGCCCCTGCATCTGCTCTGAATGCGCTTCCATAACCGCCACTCGCTCCTGCATGGCCAGCAACTGTTCGGAAAGCATCTTTTCACGCTCCGTTTCCTCAACCCGGAACTTACCCACCGCCTGACCAATAAACTCCAGATGACGGCTGACTGACTGCTTCAGCCCCTGGAGATCATCACTCGCCTGAATGTGCCGGCCAACCAGTTCGATTTCTTCCCGGATGTTGCGATCAAGCGCTTCTGAAGCCGCCTGGCGGCCAGACTGTGCGGATGACTGCACGAAGAAATGCTCTTGCAACACTTCAAGGCGCTCATCAAGGCGCTTGAGAAAACCTTCAAACTCCCGCTGACTGCGAGTGACAGCGGCGACAATAAGGTCGGCGACCTGATTCAGCCCATCCCTCAACTCCTCCCAGTTATCACTGGATAGCAGCGCCCTTTGCAGATTCCTCGCCCGCGTCTCCGCATCTGGTTCCAGAGATACCTGGCTAAGCAACTGCCCTAAAAGATGGCCAACACGCCGGGCGATACGAAGCCGCTGGCTTTCGGACCCGGAGTCAGACGCACCATCGCGCAGATCAAGCTCATCTCCAGCAAAAAGCTTCGGCTCAGCTTCCGGTTCTGCAGAAAGCCCGGGGCGTTTCATAGCCTTTCCGGCAGGTACCTCATCCAGAAGAGCGACCTGGCGGTCGATCTTCTCCTGCAGCGCCTTCCAGCCGTCCACATCTACCTTGTTCTTGCGCAGGTCAGACCGGACCCGGGCCAACAGGCGATCAAGTTCCGGTGCCTGACCTTCAGCAGCGAGGCATGTACGCACTAACATACGCTCAAGCGAGTTGCGCTCAGCCGTCCAATGTTTTTCCCTGTGTTCTGCAGCCTCAAGTTCCTGAAAATATCGTTCTTTCCAGGATTGATCAGATGACATCAAACGTTTCCTTCCCGTTCGGAGTTCTGGTCGTCGTAGCCGTGCCCACTGCGTCGGCGAGCCCTGGGGTGACTCTGGTCATAAACCCGGGCTAAATGTTGGAAGTCAAGATGAGTATAGACCTGCGTAGTAGATATGTCCGCATGGCCCAGCAATTCCTGCACCGCACGCAAATCTCCACTGGATTCAAGCATATGGCTTGCAAATGAGTGCCGCAGCATATGCGGGTAAAGCTTCTGGTCAGCGCCCTTGGCAACCCCCCACCGACTCAGGCGGGCCTGAATACTGCGATGACTCAGACGGTCACCCCGGCGGCTTACAAACAAAGCTGTCTCGGCTTCAGGAGCCAATCCTGCGCGGACGGGCATCCATTGGCCAATGGCCTCCAGCGCTTTCCGCCCCACGGGGAGTATTCGTGTTTTACTGCCTTTTCCCACGACCCGCGCTTCGCCCCCCTTGCAGTCAACGGAATCCACATCAAGACTGGCCAGTTCCGCCAGGCGCAAGCCAGAAGAATACATAAGTTCAAACATACAGCGGTCACGCACTTCCAGCGGATCGTCCGGCAGAGCGTCAAGAAGAGAATTGAGCTGATCCACATCGGCTACCCGGGGCAGACGTTTACTGCTCTTCGGAGCCCGGATATCCAGTGCCGGGTTATCCGTAGCCAGCCGTTCCCGCAACAGATACTGGTAGAAACGCCTTGTGGCCGACAAATGGCGGGCAATGCTACGGCCACTGAGCCCCTGACGGCTAAGGCTGGCCACGTAACGACGCAGATCATGGCCGCTTACGGCTCGCCATTCCGTGCAGTCATGCTCCACGAGCCAGGAGGCAAGCCGAAGCAGGTCGCGCTGGTAGTTTTCCGATGTTCGGGGAGAGTGGCGCTTTTCAGATTCGAGGTGCTGAACAAAATCTGCCAGATACCCGCTCAACTCATGAGGCAATTGAGCTGACACGGGCAATGAGGCCACGTTAGCGGGACTCCGTCGCGAGACCGGTTACCGGTGCGACTGTGGTATAGCGCTGAACCATAGGTGGCAGTAGCCGGCTGAGCGTGTCACTGATATAGCTGAGGAACAGAGACCCCATGCTCTGGTCGAAATAGCCGGGTTCACAACTGCCAACCGCGAAAACACCCACCAGACCGTCACTGCGCAAAGGCACCAGAGCAACCGATGCAATGGGCTCATCCCGGTCCGGAAACAGGAATTCCCGTTCGCTCTCCCGGAACTGACCACAGACAGCTCTGCTGCCATCCAGCAGATTACCAAGGCGACTCTGGGCCTCGGCCGGGCTGACTATATGAAGAGCGCCCTGGGCGCTGCCAGGCACTTCCACATCCGTAAACAGGATAACTGAAGCGGCATCCAGTCCGAAATCACCCCGGATACTGTCATCAATAGTGGATGCCATATCAATAAGGTTACGGGCTTCAATCACCTGCATCAGCAACCGCTTGCTTTTTTCAAATAGCCGATCATTGTGACGGGCGATAGAAACCAGTTCCACCAACTCATGTCGCAGCGTGTCCCGTTGCTCACGGAACAGGTGTACCTGGCGCTCAACCAGTGAAATTGCCCGGCCACTATCATGAGGCAGGGTCAGGCTCCGCAGAAGCTCATCCTGTTCAATAAAAAAATCAGGATTATTGCTCAGATACTCTGCCACCTCTTCCCGGGTGAGCTCACCGGCCTTCTTACGGGCCGTTTGGTCTGTCATCGTGATCTCCTGGCTTTCAGATCCGTTGTTTATGTGCGCGACCGGGCTTTCTGCGCCGACCACCACCTGAGTCACCAGGCAGCCTTAACTGCCCTTCAAATACGCTTGTGGCAGGCCCTTCCATCATAACAGGGGTCCCTTCACCCTGCCATTCAATGACCAGCCGCCCTCCGCGCAGGTCCACTTCCACCCGGTTATCGAGCAGGCCGCGCAGACATCCTGCAACGACGGCCGCACAGGCCCCGCTGCCACAAGCCAGTGTCTCGCCTGAACCGCGCTCATACACCCTAAGGCGCGCATGACTACTGTCAATTATCTGCAAAAAGCCAATATTGGCTTTCGACGGGAACCGGGGATGCTTTTCGAGACGCGGCCCAAGAACTGCAACCGGCGCCGTATCCACATCCTCAACCACAATAACCGCGTGGGGGTTGCCCATGGAAATGGCACTCAGCTCAACGGTTTCAGAACCCGCTTCCACCGTATAGACATTTTTCCGACGCTCCGCGGCAAAAGGTATGGCCGGCGGGTTCAGTTCAGGCACCCCCATATTGACCATCACCATGCCGTCTTTGACCACCCGCAGCTCAATCACACCACTCGCAGTCTGGACACGTATAATTTTTTTGTTCGTCAGGCGCTGATCCCGGACGAACTTCGCAAAACAACGGGCGCCATTACCGCACTGTTCAACCTCGGAACCGTCGGCGTTGAATATCCGGTAACGAAAATCCACATCCGGCAAGCCTGGCGGTTCAACAACCAGCAACTGATCAAAACCGATACCAAAATTCCGGTCCGCCAGCTCCCTGATCATTTCCGGGCGTAAGCGGAATGGCTGACTGATTGCGTCAACCACCATGAAGTCGTTGCCCAACCCGTGCATTTTACTGAACCGGAGCAGCGGCCCCTGATTTCGGCGGTGATGGGTCACTTCATTCCCCCCACTCATTCCGGCAGGCAGCTTTCTGGCGCAAGCTGATCCTCAAGAGTCTCGCGACGGCGAACAATATGCACCTGCCCGCCATCAACCATAAGCTCCGGCGGGCGGTTTCGGGTGTTGTAGTTAGAACTCATAACAAAGCCATAGGCGCCCGCCGAGCGCACCGCCAGCAGATCACCAGCCTTTAGCCGCAGCGGCCGGTCTTTGCCCAGAAAATCCCCGGTCTCACAGACAGGCCCGACCAGATCCCAGGTTTTTTCTTCAGCTTCCTCATGGAGCTGCACTGGCACAATAGCCTGCCAGGCACTGTAAAGCGCAGGGCGGATCAGATCATTCATGGCAGCATCGATAATCGCAAAGTTACGATATTCAGTGCACTTCAGAAACTCGACCCGGGTAACCAGTATGCCTGCGTTGGCCGCGATTGAGCGGCCAGGCTCAAGAATAAGCTCCAGCTTGCGGTCACCGATACGTTCGTCCAGAGCCCTGACGTATTCAGACGGCTCCGGCGGTTGTTCGTCGTTGTAAGTAACACCCAGACCACCACCCATATCCAGGTGCCGGATGTGAATACCTTTGTCAGCCAAAACATCGATCAGCGCCAGAACCCGGTCGAGAGCGTCCAGAAACGGAGAAAAGGATGTGAGCTGAGAGCCAATATGGCAATCCACGCCTTTGATTTCGAGGTTCGGTAATGTTGCTGCACGGGCATATACCTCTGGCGCGTCGGCAATATCAATACCAAACTTGTTCTCTTTCAGACCCGTGGAAATATATGGGTGAGTTCCGGCATCAACATCCGGGTTAACCCGCAGGGAAACCGGAGCTTTAACGCCCAGCTCACCGGCCACCGCATTGAGCCTGTCCAGCTCAGTATCAGATTCCACGTTGAAGCAGCGAACACCCGCTTCCAGGGCCCGGCGCATTTCCCATTCCTGCTTGCCAACACCGGAAAACACAACCTTGCCCGCATCACCGCCAGCACGCAGCACGCGTTCCAGCTCACCGGCGGAGACAATATCAAAGCCGGAACCCAGACGGGCCAGGACATTCAGAACCGCCAGATTGCTGTTGGCCTTTACGGCGTAGCACACAAGGTGCTCACGCCCCCTCAGAGCCTCATCATAAGCCTTGTAATGACGCTCCAGTGTGGCCCGGGAATACACGTAAGCCGGCGTGCCAAAGCGTTCGGCAATAGCAGATACAGCAACATCTTCGGCGTAAAGCTCGCCATCACGGTAGTTAAAGTGATCCATTGGATTCCTGATCGTGTAACGGAGTCTGGTATGGCCCGGCTGATACCTCCGGATTCTCCCGGTATAAAGGCCCTTTCTGACCGCAGCCACCAAGTGTAGCCGCCACAACCAGAAACACGATGGGCAGTGTCCACGCGCGCATACTTGCCACCCCTGAGTTCATAATCGCCAAAGTATACCTGACCCGTGGCCCGCACGGCGAGGACGACAAGCTATCCGAAGGCTTCCAGTTCGCGGTTCAGAGCATACTCCAGAGCAGCACGGTAATAGAGGTACTGACTGGTCTGTATGTCCTGCTGATAAACCCTTGGATCCAGGTCATGGGGCAGATGCACGTCCGTGAGGTACACGGGATAGTGCTCCCCGCTTTGTCGCCGGGAATGGATATAGTGTGCAACGGCCGGGATCAGCTGATCACCGTATTGCAGAACAGTAAATTCCTGCTCACCGCAGTAGAGATCAAAGCGAACCCGGCTACCGCCTTCCTGAACTCCCACGGCCTGCACTTCAAGGCCTGACAAAGCAATGCCTGAATCCGTTTGGGGCCGGTATTCCGGCCGCCAGTTTCCGTTGTTTGCGGTAATTTCATAGCACCGCACACCGGCCAGGGCCCCAGGCACCTCGCTGTAGCGCAAGGTTCGTCGCTCAACCAGATTTTCCAGAAAACGTAACAGCGGCACCAGAAGGTGCCGGCGGCTGGTAACCGGCTGGGTCCAGCCAAACAGGGAACCGCGCTCGTCGATCACCCATATCTGCACCTGCCCGCCACGAAGAGCATAGAACACCTGGATGCTGTCCGGCTCACTGACCTGACATGCAGCTCTCAGCCCCGGCTCGTCCAGAAGAGCCTGGCGATCAAAAATGATGGGAAGATAGATATCCCGGGGCTGAGCCAGGCACTCCATAAGCGCATCCCGGCTTTCAACGGCAATAAATCCCGGCTCGGTACCACTGAACTCCAGCAGAAAATACCGGCGATCCATCTCAATAACGTAACGCAAAGGATGCGGGCCAGCACCACCGGCAAAGAACTGGCGCAACACGTCGGCAAAGAGTTCCTGAACCCGCCGCGCAATAGCGCTTCCATGGCCGCGTTTGTGGCTGTGCACTTTGATATCAGGAATCACACGAGGGTCGAGAGCAACCGATGCCAATACATTTTTCAGGCATTGAATCAGAGTATCACCGGAAGCGTAGTGCTGAAGGCTGAGTTCGTGCCAGCTGTTCAGCGTAACCTGATCGATGGTAACAACCAGATTCTCCCGCCCGCCGCTGAAGCCCAGCGAATCATGCCGGGCACTGAGTTTATGCAACCCTCGTTCTGTAAGGTGAGCCTGTGGATCAACACCTACATTGACCAGAAGAAGGTTGCGCAAGGGGTAAACACCACGAGCGAGCGCGTCCCGTCCGGCAGGCGCTACAGGAAAGGGCACGAAATCAGAAAGCGCTTCCAGCATCTCCCGCAGCTCACTGATGGATGCAACACCCTGCCCGGAACGGACATTGAGGCGGGTTGAGCGGGTCAGCAAGCCATTGCAATAACACCAGACAACCAGTTCGGTCAGGTTTCCGGATCGCCGTATAACGGACTGCCAGAAGGCGTCCGCAGGATCTTCCAGATCGCGGTACAGTAACCAGCCGCTCCCCACGCCACCTTGCTCTGACTGATGATGAAACGCCAGATTCTCCTCTTCCAGAGAAGGCGCAAGCCCGGGATTAATTAACTCAATTTTACCGGCCTTGCGCTGAAACGCTGCGTAGAGCTTGCGCCCGAGCAGATTAATGTCATGCGAGCTGATCGCAGACTTTTCACTGTGATCACGAGCCATTCTGGATAGCAGGCGATAACTGTGGGTTAGTTCCGAGACCACAACCCGACGCAGAGAAGACACCTCTTCTGCCCGCCAGCTCTGCCGGTTATCCAGCGCCGCCACCTGTTTCTCCTGCCAACCCCAGCCCGCCACAAGCTCTCTCAGCAACCTGGCTCTCCATGGCTCTACCCCCTGTTCGCCTGCCGCCCCGGTGCGGGTCAGAGGCAGTCCCGCTTTGACATACAAACTGCGACGCACCAGATCCAGCCGTTCCCAGGCCTCAGCCCCCCTCAGCCATTGTTCCAGCCGCCTGTACAGCATTACATACGGGTCCAGAACGTCCACATCAGTGACGCCATTGAATACCGCCTGCTTGAACGTACGCGCCAGGACCGGCTGCTCCTGCGTCTGGGCGTAACATTCGATAAGCAGCAGCTTCAGGATAGACTTCCATGGAGCATCAATTCCCTTATAAAGCTGCCACACTCCCGCGCCAAGAAATTCGCTGGCAGGTACAGCCGGCACAGCGCCAAAATCAACGTATTCGTCGCCCCGGATAAAACGGCAATCCACCAGCCTGTTTACACACTCCTGATAACGGTCTTCCTGCTCTGAAGGAATAAGCCACCACAACGGATAACATCCGCCCAGATGGATCCCTGTGCGATAGAACTCATCCAGTAACAGGTAGTGCTGGGCGCTGCCGCAGTTTTCACCGCTCACTTCCGCACGCGGCCTTCCCTGACGCCAGTCGGCCGCAGAAAACACAAACACATGCAACTCGATACCGAAAGAAGCCGCCCATTCGGTCAGCTTCGCAGCCTTGCGTTCCAGACACTGGATACCCGCCTCCTGCAGGTCATCGCGATGACATAGCCAGACATCCAGATCACTGGCAACAGAATGCCCCAAGGAACCAGGGCTGCCCATCAGGAACAGCGCTTCAAGATCAGCCCGACGCCGCCCTTCATCACGGATACTGAAGGTACGGGCCAGACGTCGTGCTGCGTTCGTGGTCGCTGAATCAGGCTGGTAGTGGTTCAGGCCATAAGGACAACCTGAATCCAGATAACCGGGCAACGCCGGGTGATTGGTATGGAACACCAACGGCAAAACTTCCAGAACTACCCGCTGCCTGTAGGTAAGCGAAGAGTGCGCACGCTGCCAGCGCTCGCGATTAACCGTAAGAAACCTGTCCCGCAGGCGGCGCAGGGTTTTACGGTCAATGCCCTCGTCAAAATCCAGGACAATCGGAGGGGCATGAGCAATCAGGGATGCCCCGGGATCGCGGGAATCGCGGGACAAAAGACTCAGCCCTGCAGCTTGCGCGCGCGGCCAACAGCTGCACGCACCTGAGCGGGCGCAGTGCCGCCAAGGTGGTCACGGGCCTGAACCGAACCTTCAAGCGTCAGCACGTCAAACACATCGTCGCCGATGGTATCTGAAAACTGCTTAAGCTCTTCCAGTGTCATATCAGAAAGATCTCGATCTTCAGCCACACCGAATGCAACGGCCTTACCCACAACTTCATGGGCGTCCCGGAACGGCATACCTTTCTTGACCAGATAATCCGCCAGATCCGTTGCTGTGGAGAATCCGCGTTTGGCCGCTACCCGCATATTATCTGCCTTGGCGCGAATAGCGGGAACCATGTCAGCGTAGGCTTTCAGACACCCCTTGATGGTATCAACCGTATCGAACAAGGGCTCCTTGTCTTCCTGGTTGTCCTTGTTATACGCCAGTGGCTGACTTTTCATCAGCGTGAGCAGGCACATCAGGTGCCCTGTCACACGGCCGGTTTTACCCCGGACAAGCTCAGGCACATCAGGGTTCTTTTTCTGAGGCATTATTGAAGAGCCGGTACAGAAACGATCCGGCAGGTCAATAAAGTCGAACTGTGCCGAAGTCCACAACACCAGCTCCTCGCTGAAACGGGACAGGTGGGTCATCAGCAACGCCGCGAAACTGCAGAATTCGATGGCAAAATCCCGGTCACTGACTGAGTCCAGGGAGTTTTCTGAAGGCCGCTCAAATCCCAGCAGCCGGGCAGTCATGGCCCGATCGATCGGATAGGTGGTGCCGGCCAGGGCTGCTGCACCCAGCGGCATAACGTTCACCCGTTTGCGACAGTCCTGCAAACGCTCAGCGTCACGAACCAGCATTTCATACCAGGCCAGAAGGTGATGCCCGAAGGTAACTGGCTGCGCCGTCTGAAGGTGGGTAAAACCGGGCATGATGGTATCGGCTTCGCGTTCGGCCAGATCCAGAAGACCGGCTTGCAGGCGCCGGAGCTCCTCGGCGATCACATCAATTTCATCGCGCAGGTACAGCCGGATATCCGTGGCCACCTGATCGTTACGGCTACGGCCAGTGTGCAGCTTCTTGCCCGTAATCCCGATACGGTTGGTCAACTGGGCTTCTATGTTCATGTGGACGTCTTCGAGGCTCACAGACCACTCAAACCGCCCCGCTTCAATATCTTCCTTGACTCCGTTCAGGCCATCAATAATGCGGTCGCGCTCGTCTTCTGTCAGAACGCCAACTTCTGCAAGCATGGTCGCGTGGGCAATGGAGCCGGTGATATCGTGATGATACAGGCGTTGATCAAACCCTACGGATGCAGTAAAGCGTTCCACAAACGCGTCTGTGGGTTCGCTGAAGCGTCCGCCCCAGGGTTTTTCGGAGGTTGTGGTCTGGTCAGGGTTTTTCTGATCCGTCATGGTCTATCTTTCCTGCTGGCGGCCCGGCATTATCTTGCGGGAACTGGGTACATTGAACGTGGCGAGAGTATAGCATTCTGACCCGAACAAAAGAGACTCCCCTACAAGGGAGCAAGGCGATCATCACGCAGGATTTCTTCGTGCCGGATTTATGCCGGGTGCGATCAGTATTCATGCTACTTATTACCAGCGAACTGCTGGTACTGGTGCTGGCTATTGTCCAGGCCAGCGACGGCTGGATTGACTGGAACTATTTTGCACTCCTCTCGGTGTTCGTGCAGTGGACCACGCTCACAAGCGCTGCACTGATCTGCCTGCTTCGCCAACACCTGGCCAGAATGTCAGTGCCTCGTGCCACCCTGGCGATCGCAACCATCGTGCTGCTGGACGTACTCGCATTCAGCCTGTTTGCCGACAATGTCCTGCACCCGCAGCCAGGCATCACTGGCTGGCATGCAATTGCGAAAAAACTGCTGCTGGCGTTGCTGATTGTCCTGATGGTACTGCGCTATTTTTATTTACAACACCAGTGGCAGCAGCAACGGGAAGCAGAAATGCAGGCACACCTTGCTGCGCTGCAGGCACGCATACAGCCACACTTTCTGTTTAACAGCATGAATACTATCGCCAGTCTCATTGCCTCAGACCCTGACCAGGCCGAAGAAGCCGTTCTGGATCTGTCAGAACTGTTCCGTGCAAGCCTGCGTACTGGCGACCAGCTCATACCCTTATCAAAGGAACTGGATCTGTGCCAGCGTTACCTTGCCATTGAGGCCCTGCGCCTTGGTCCGCGACTGAAGCTGGAATGGCATATTGCCGAGGGGCTGGAGAGCCAGTCCATACCTCCGCTGACTCTCCAGCCACTGGTCGAAAACGCGGTATATCACGGAATCCAGCCGCGCCCGGAGGGAGGTATGGTGCGCATAGAGGCTGAAACCCGGGGCAACTTTGTGTACCTGCTGGTGCAGAATCCGAAACCGGAATGCACGGGTGAGAGCCAGCATAATGGCAACCGTATGGCACTGAGCAACATACAGGCCCGGCTACAGGTATTATTTGGCGAGTCTGCTGTTCTTAAACACAGCCATCAGGATGACGTTTACACCGTCACCCTGAGGCTACCAAAAACCTCACAGAAACCATGAAAAAGCAGAAGATCCTGATTGCAGACGATGAACCTCTGGCCCGGGAGCGTCTCAGGCGCCTGGTTGAGAGCCTGCCGGAATACCAGGTTTGCGGTGAAGCCGGAGATGGCGATGCAACCCTTGCCCGGGTTGCCGAACTGCAGCCGGACATACTCCTGCTCGACATACGCATGCCAGGCATTGATGGTATGGAGGTTGCCACACGCCTGAGCCAGCTCCAAAACCCTCCGGCGATTATTTTCTGTACTGCCTACGACAGCTATGCCATCCAGGCCTTCGACGTTCAGGCCGCAGCCTATCTGTTGAAGCCCGTTCGCAAAAGCGCGCTTGAAGAAGCTCTGGCGCGGGCCGGCAGGGTGAATCGCGTGCAGTTACGGGCACTGTCAGGCATGAGCTCAGCCAATACCGCGATCCCTCCGCAACCGCCTGAAGCGCAAATGCCGGTTCGTACTCACAGGGGTACCGAGCTCATAGATATAGCCGGGATCCACTATTGTCAGGCCGATCAGAAATACGTGACTATCCATCACACCCGTGGCGAAACCGTTTCCGACTACACACTGAAAGATCTGGAAAATGCCTACCCGAACCATCTGCTCCGGATTCATCGCAACACGCTGGTGGGAGTGCGCTTTATCCAGGCCTTGAAGCGCACGCCGGAGGGTCATAACCTGGTACTGCTCCGGGACGGCCTGGGAGAACTCCATGTAAGTCGCCGGCATGCCAGCTGCGTACGTCAGTGGCTGCAAGGGCAGCAACCTGGCCAGTCCCCTTTGTAAAGCGGCCCCACGGGACTTTTATGGCGCCACAAGGTAATCTTGGCGAACATTTTCAGAACTGACAGTGAGCATCATGTCCAAACGAACCCTTCGTGTCGCAACCCGCAGCAGCGCTCTGGCTCTATGGCAGGCAGAATTCATCAAGGCCGAACTGGAACGACTCCATGAAAACGTGGTTGTGGAGCTGGTCAAAATCAAAACCCAGGGAGACAAGATCCTCGACGTCCCTCTCGCCAAAATCGGCGGTAAAGGTCTGTTTGTAAAAGAGCTGGAAGAAGCCATGCTCGACGGCCGGGCGGATCTTGCCGTGCACTCCATGAAAGATGTCCCCATGGCCTTTCCCGAAGGGCTGGGCCTGGTTGCCATCTGTGAGCGGGAAGACCCGACAGATGCATTCGTCAGCAACCATTACGATAATGTGGACGCTCTTCCCCAGGGGGCTGTAGTCGGAACCGCCAGCCTGCGCCGGGAATCACAGCTCAGATCTTACCGGCCGGATCTGGAAATCAGGGTTCTGCGCGGCAATGTAAACACCCGCCTCGCCAAACTCGACGCCGGTGATTACGATGCGATCGTGCTGGCGAGCTCTGGCCTCAAGCGTCTGGGATTTGACGACCGAATCCGTTACTCCATGCCTGATACCGTGTCTCTGCCAGCTGTTGGCCAGGGCGCTCTCGGCATTGAATGCCGGCTCGATGACAACGAACTGCTCGCCATGCTGGAACCTCTGAACCACGCCGACACAGCTGACCGGGTCAAAGCAGAACGCGCCCTGAACCGTCGTCTTGAAGGTGGCTGTCAGGTGCCCATTGCGGCCTATGCCCTGCTGGAGGACGACGATACTCTTTGGTTGCGAGGGCTGGTTGGCGCCGTTGATGGCACCCGGATTTTCCGTGTTGAAGGCCGGGCACCCCGAGCTGAAGGTGAGCGTCTGGGCAGGGAACTGGCAGAAGACCTTCTGGCCTTGGGCGCAGACAAAGTACTGGCTGAAATATATGGCCACACCCCCCTCTGACCCTGCCTCCCTGGCTGGCCGGCGCATTCTGATTTGCCGGCCAGAACCGGAAGCGTCACGTCTGGCCCGGCAGTTTCAGGCTGCCGGCGCCGAAACGCTGGTTCTCCCAATGATAGAACGGGAACCGCTGCCAGAGACTCCGGAAAGGCGCGCCACCATTCTGGGCCTCGATGAGTTCTCCCATGTTATTGCTGTCAGCCCCTATGCAGCTCGTCTTTTACTGGAAGCGCTAGACACCTGGTGGCCTCAGCTCCCCATCGGTCTGAACTGGTATGGCGTCGGGGCAGGCACTGCAAAAACCCTTGCAGAACATGGACTGAAACCGCGCAGGCCAGATGAAGGCTGGACAAGTGAAGCCTTGCTGAAACTGCCATCTCTGGCACGCCTGGATAACGAGCGGGTATTGGTGGCACGGGGAGAGCAAGGGCGGGAACTGATACGGAAAACACTGGAAGCACGCGGCGCACGAGTAACCATGATGCCTCTGTACCGCAGGTACTGCCCTGACTACACAACAGCACAGGTTCACAGTGCCCTGATTCAGTCCACGCCGGATGCTGTTATTGCCCTCTCCGGAGAAACCCTGAACAATCTCATCGCACTATCCGCGAATTGCAGCCATAATCTATATGATAGTCCCGTTATTGTGCCTGCCCGGCGTATCGCTGATCAGGCTCGTGCGGCGGGATTCAACGCTCCGTGTATACCAGGAAGCCTTGCCGACAATGACATCGTGGCCGCCGTCGCAGAACAACTGGCCGGCCGGGAAGGTGGCTCCGGAAAAGCCAAGTAAGGACGCCCGTGACTGAGACAACGAAACAATTACCAGCCCCGATAGCTAAAGAGCAACCCTCACGCCCAAAAGTCTGGCCGGTCTGGGTTATCTCCATAATTGCACTGATCAGTGTTGCCGTGTTGGCCCTCTGGAACTGGCAGCAGTGGAACAGTCAGCAGGCCACACTGCAGACACTGAACAACCTGCAGCAAAATACCTCGCAGCTTGAAAGTCTTTATGGCTCCAGTGGTAACCAGCAAAGCCAGCGCCTGCAATCCCTGGAAGACAAGCTGAGCTCTCAGCGGGAGTTGATCGCTACCCAACAGCGACAGATTGACCACAATGCCCGCGAACTGCTCGAAGCCGGGAACCGCACCCGCACGGACTGGCTACTCGCAGAAGCCGAGTATCTCCTGCGCATTGCCAACCAGCGGCTGATGATCGAAAAAGACATTCGCGGAGCCCTTTCCGCACTCGAAGCAGCAGACGAAGTACTGACAGAATCTGACGACATTGGTGTATACCCGGTACGCCAGCAACTTGCCCGGGAAATCCTGACACTCAAAGGTATCTCCAGTGTTGACAGGACAGGGCTTTACCTGACCCTTGAAGCGGCTATAGACAGCGTTCACCAACTGACTGATCAGGCGCTTATCAGCGAACAGGCGCCGGGGTTCCTCTCCAGCTCACAGGCAGAAGACAACCCTGAAGCAGGCGGAGAGCCCGGCATGCTGGTCAAAGCCTGGCAGAAATTCAAATCTACGCTGATGCAGGTTGTAGTGGTTCGCCGTCTGGATGAATCGGTCAAGCCGCTGCTGTCACCGGACCAGAGCGCCTACGCCCGCCTGAATATGCAACTGATGCTCGAAGAAGCAGAGATGGCTGTTCTGAGGGGTAACCAGCCATTGTATGAACGCTCGCTGGCCAAGGCTAAAGCGGCTGTCAGTGACTGGTACGACGCAAGCAACCCACGGGTAAGCGCGCTGAGCAATACACTTGAAGAGCTGTCGACACGTAACGTTGCACCCGATCTTCCTGACATCAGCAAATCCCTGGACCTGCTCAAGCAACGACTTGCAGGCCGGCTCAACAAGGGCGATGAAAAAGACCAGGCAGATAACGGAGGCGATGATTCATGATTCGCCTGCTTCTGATCGTTCTGTTTGCCCTGCTAATCGGCACCGGGCTTTCGCTCGGCCTGCAGTATGACCTGGGTTACATCCGTATCAGCCTGGGCAACTACCTGATAGAAACCAACTTCTGGGTAGGTCTTGCGCTGCTCATTGTTGTGATCACTCTGATTGTACTGTCCATAGGCCTTTTACGCCGCATGCGACAAGGCACCGGACTGGTAGCCAGCTGGGTTTCCCGCGGTAAAGGGCGGCGTGCGCGTCGCCGGACCACTCAGGGCCTGCTGGCACTGGCAGAAGGCAACTGGCCGAGGGCACGCAAGATGCTGACATCGGCTGCCAGCAATGCAGACACACCACTTATCAACTATCTGGCTGCGGCACAGGCAGCCTTCGAATGCGGCGACCACGAAGCCGTTGACGAGATGCTGCGCAAGGCATTTGAAAGCACCCCTGGCTCAGATATGGCAGTGGGCATTACCCAGGCTCAGCTTCAGCTTGCCGGCAATCGCCTGGAGCAGGCTCTGGCAACATTGGTACGTCTGCGCAAGCAGTCTCCGCACCACCCTTTTGTTCTCAAGCTGCTAAAAACCACTTACCTTCGCCTGGAAGACTGGCGCGAACTATCAAAATTACTGCCAGAACTGCGCAAGCGTAGCGTGCTTCCGGAATCCGAGCTGGGTGAACTGGAGCGTCAGGTATGGCACAACCTGCTCGAACGGGCCGCCGAGGACTGTAGGCGGCAGCAAAAAGACACTCCGGATGCTTCTCTGGAGCCACTCACCCGCTTGTGGGATGAACTGCCAGGCTTTCTGCGCCGTGATGAGAAGACCATCGCAGACTATGCGCGCCTGCTGGCGGATCTTGGTGAAGAAGGGCAAACCGAGACCCTGCTGCGCAAGGTTCTGCACAATCACTGGAGCGACGATCTGGTCAATCTCTATGGCCGGATAGAGGGGAACAAACCGGACGAACAGCTACTTGCCGCCGAGCAGTGGCTGAAAGACCGTCCGAACAACGCCGAACTACTACTGGCCCTGGGCCGGCTGAGCTTACGCAATGAACTCTGGGGTAAAGCCCGGGAGTATTTCGAGACCAGCCTCAGATTACGCCGCAGCCGTGAAGCTCTCGCAGAGCTAAGCCGCCTGAGCGCACACATGGGCGATGAAGAGGTAAGCGTTAAGCTGGTGATGCAAGGCCTGGCAAAAGATAACGGGCTTCCCGAGTTACCGATGCCCAAGGCCTGATGGCCCCTGATCCTGCGTCGATCACCCGGCAGAAAAGCGACAGTAAAAACCCATAAAAGGCATCAGAATGAAAGTTCTGATGCCTTTTAACGTTTTAGTTCCGGGGTGCGTATTCCAGCACGTCGGAAAAGAATCTGTCAGCTGGCAACCCGGCTTCAAGCAGGGCATCCATTAGCGTGTAAACCATCGCAGGTGAGCCACTTACGTGTACTTCTACGTTATTCCAGTCGGCGCCGGAATCCAGCACCGCACGTACGAGCTGATCATGATGTCCGCTCCAGTCATTGTCCTCGTCATCACCGACTACCGGCTGGAAGGTAAACTCTGGCCAGTCCTGCTCCCACTGGCTGGCCATGGACCGGAGGTACATATCCTCTTGCCGGCGAACCCCCCAGAACAGCTTTACCGTCTGGGAACAGGATGTTCCGCGCAGGTAATCCACCAGACTTTTCATCTGCGCAAAACCGGTACCCGCCGCAATCAGCAGCAAAGGCTTCTCCGGCATACAGGCAAGACAGGCCTTGCCATAGGGTAACTCGATATTGACGGTTTCTCCGGAAGTCAGAGCGTCAATCACCTTCTGCGCAGACACCCAATCCGGAGACGCCTGAATATGCAGCTCAATATGCGGCTCAGACGGGCTGCTGGCGATCGAAAAATAGCAGGGTTCAGCATCCGGCAGGTTGACCGCCAGATACTGGCCCGCATGAAAAGACAGTTCACGCCTCCGCGGCAGCTGAAGCTCTACCCGATACACATCGTGGCTGATAGCACGCACATCCACGACATTTGCCTGAAACTTTCGGGGCGGGTTCTTTCCTGCTGCCATAACGGCACTTATCTCCAGTTCAAGATGGTCGAGCGCGGCTGTTCTGCACATCATCAGCCGCGCTCCGATGGGGATCGTCTGTTGGTTTCGGGTATTCAAAGCGGAGCCGCTGAGCAATCGGGCCTCGCATAGTTCGCATACACCGTTTTTGCACGCAAAGGGAACGGCAATACCTACACTGGCTGCAGCACTCAGCAAATCTGCGGCAGCGCCTGCTGTATAGCGAATCCCGGAAGGCTCAATGCCTACTTGCCAGCTCGGCAACTGCCGGTTGTCCATATCAATCGGGGCGGGCCGGAGAAGTTTCAATACCCAGGCTGTCCCAGAGTTCGTCTACGCGCTGTTTGACCGCGTCGGACATGGCAATAGGTTCGCCCCATTCCCGATCGGTTTCGCCCGGCCATTTATTGGTGGCATCCATTCCCATTTTGGAGCCCAGCCCCGACACTGGCGAGGCGAAATCCAGATAATCAATGGGCGTGTTCTCGACCAGCAAAGTATCTCGGGCGGGGTCCATCCGCGTCGTGATGGCCCAGATTACATCTTCCCAGTTCCGGGCATTCACATCGTCATCAGTGACAATAACAAACTTGGTGTACATGAACTGGCGCAGAAAAGACCATACGCCCATCATCACCCGCTTGGCATGGCCGGGATACTGCTTTTTCATAGTCACAACTGCAAGACGGTAAGAGCAGCCTTCCGGGGGCAAATAGAAATCCACAATCTCTGGAAATTGCTTCTGCAGAATCGGAATAAATACTTCATTCAGCGCCACGCCCAGAATAGCTGGCTCATCGGGCGGCCTGCCGGTATAGGTGCTGTGATAAATCGGGTTTTTCCGGTGGGTAATACGCTCGACAGTGAAGACGGGGAATTCATCCACTTCGTTGTAGTAACCTGTGTGATCCCCAAACGGACCTTCAGGCGCCCTGTCGTCGGGATAGATAAAGCCTTCAAGTACAATTTCCGCGCTGGCAGGCACCTGCAGGTCACTGAGGCCACACTGCACCAGCTCGGTACGACTGCCCCGGAGCAGGCCCGCAAATGCATACTCGGACAGCGAATCGGGCACTGGCGTTACGGCACCAAGAATTGTGGCCGGATCTGCACCCAGAGCCACAGCGACCGGATAAGGCTTGCCCGGATTGGCCTTTTGAAACTCCTGAAAATCCAGCGCACCGCCGCGATGGCTCAACCAGCGCATGATCAGACGGTTACGGCCGATAACCTGTTGCCGGTATATCCCGAGATTCTGACGCTCTTTGTGGGGTCCACGGGTAATCACCAGGGGCCAGGTCACCAAAGGCCCGGCATCCCCGGGCCAGCAGTGCTGCACCGGAATCTGGTAAAGATCGACCTTGTCTTTTTCGATGACAACTTCCTGGCAGGGCGCAGACCTGAGCACTTTCGGGCTCATACGCATTACCTGCCGAAGCAATGGCAGTTTTTCGATCGCGTCCCTGAAGCCCTTGGGGGGATCCGGCTCCTTCAGATAGGCCAGCAATTTGCCAATGTCCCGAAGCGCGGTAACACTCTCTTGCCCCATACCCAGAGCCACTCTTCTCGTGGTGCCAAAGAGGTTGGCAAGCACGGGCATGTCGTAGCCCTTGGGGTTTTCAAACAACAATGCAGGACCGCCTGCCCGCAGTGTGCGGTCACAGATTTCGGTCATTTCCAGATGGGGATCTACTTCAACCGGGATGCGCTTCAGCTCGCCCAGTTTCTCCAACTGATCAATGAAATCCCGCAGATCGTTGTATTTCATCGTTGGCTCCGAAAACGGCTGGTTTCAAATTCGAATTTCATCGCCTCCCGGACCTCTCGCCCGGTGCCAGAACGCAATGAGGGCCGGCTTTCCCAGACACGCCGTAAACCCATCCCTGGGGGCTTGGTCTTGCCATCCATGGCAAGACACAGTCTGGGAAAGCCGGCCCTCACCGCGTTCACGGAATTATCAGTTAACTCAAGACCAAAACCCGCCAAAACTTAACTGTAATCCAATAGAGGTACGCGCCCAAAACCTGACCGGCAGTACCGGAGACACCCTCCCCGGTACTGCCAGCCCCAAAGGCAAAAGCGCGAATGCAGCACCTGGCCGATACGACCGAGGCACTAACGCACCAATCTTAGCGACGCTTCATCGACTGGAAGAACTCGTCGTTGGTCTTGGTGTCTTTCAGCTTGTCCAGCAAGAATTCGATAGCTGCGGTATCGTCGTCCATGGAGTGCAGCAATTTACGCAGAATCCACACTCGCTGGATATCCGCTTCGCTCATCAGAAGGTCTTCACGACGCGTGCCGGAGCTACGGATATTGATTGCCGGATAAACACGTTTCTCTGCGATCTTGCGATCCAGATGAATTTCCATGTTACCTGTGCCCTTGAACTCCTCGTAGATCACTTCGTCCATCTTGGATCCAGTGTTCACCAGAGCTGTTGCAAGAATTGTGAGACTGCCGCCTTCTTCAACGTTACGGGCTGCACCGAAGAAACGCTTGGGTTTCTCGAGAGCGTGGGCGTCAACACCACCGGTCAAAACCTTGCCAGAGGAAGGAATTACCGTGTTATAGGCACGAGCCAGACGGGTGATGGAGTCCAGCAGGATGATCACATCTTTCTTGTGCTCAACCAGACGCTTGGCTTTCTCGATAACCATTTCCGCTACCTGAACATGACGCGCAGGTGGCTCATCGAAGGTTGACGCAATCACTTCGCCGCGCACAGTGCGCTGCATTTCGGTAACTTCTTCCGGACGCTCATCAATCAGAAGCACCATGACATGGCACTCTGGATAGTTGCGCGTGATCGACTGGGCAATACTCTGCATCAGCAGGGTCTTACCAGCCTTGGGTGGCGAGACAATCAGTCCGCGCTGGCCTTTTCCGATTGGAGCAACAAGGTCCAGTACCCGCGACGAAAGATCCTCGGTGCTTCCGTTACCAGCTTCCAGTTGCATGCGCTCGTCAGGAAACAGTGGCGTCAGATTTTCAAACAGGATCTTGTTACGGGCATTGTCTGGCTTGTCGAAGTTGATTTCAGAAACTTTCAACAATGCAAAATAACGCTCACCGTCTTTCGGTGGGCGAATTTTGCCGGCAACGGTATCGCCGGTGCGAAGATTAAAGCGGCGGATCTGGCTGGGGGAGACGTAAATATCGTCTGGCCCGGCCAGGTATGAGGCGTCGGCAGAGCGGAGGAAGCCGAAACCGTCCTGCAGAATTTCCAGTACGCCATCGCCATAAATGTCTTCGCCGCTTTTCGCATGCTTCTTCAATATGGTGAAGATAACATCCTGTTTACGCGAGCGCGCCAGGTTTTCGAGGCCCATCTCTTGCGCAATTTCGAGCAATTCGGGCATGGAGTTCTGCTTGAGTTCGGTAAGGTTCATAGGTTATTAGATTTTCAAGAATGGAATTAAACGGAAGTTGGGATGACAGGGGTGCCCAGGAACAAATCATTTAACTAGTTGTAAAACAGATGCTGGCTGATGAAACAACCGGGGTAAAGATATAATCCGGAATCAAAGTGCTAGAAGCCAGTAGAGTGGGAACAACCGTTCGCAGGGCAAGAGCGATAATCTGCTACCTTACCCGCCGATGTCAAGCATGAGAGGCAAATAAACGCCATTTTCCTGCTCAAAAGCCTGCGCGCGCGACCAGAAGCCTCCCCCTGATGGGTTACTCCCTTCCAATCCCTGCCGCTGATGGGGATACTTACGGGCAACATATTTACTGTATTTCCCGGAGCACCGTCCCATGAGTAGTGAACGTACCAGCGAGCTTAAGCCCCTCAACATCGCGATTCTTACCATATCCGACAGCCGTGGAGAGGATGAAGACTCCTCCGGCCAGTTTCTTGAAGACAGTGTTGTAGAGGCCGGGCACCGGCTGATTTCGCGGCGCATCCTGCCGGACGACGTTTATCTCGTTCGTGCGGCGATGTCATGCTGGATTGCGGAACCGGATGTCCATGTGGTTATCATAACTGGAGGCACAGGCTTTCATGAGCGCGACAGCACGCCGGAAGCTGTTGCGCCACTATTGGACAAGACCATCGAAGGCTTCGGGGAAGAATTTCGACGTATTTCCGCTTCAGAGATCGGCACGTCTACTATCCAGTCCAGAGCCTTTGGCGGCCTTGCCAACCATACTGCAATTTTCTGCCTGCCAGGCTCCACCGGAGCATGCCGGACGGGCTGGAACGGCATATTGAACACCCAACTCGACAGCCGCCACGGCCCCTGCAACTTTTCAGCTCTGGTCAGCCGGAAGCCGGAACGTGCTGTTGAACGCCTTCAGCAGGTTATCGGCAAACGCGCTACCCGCTAATTTCACTGCCCACTAATTCAGAACATGGAGAGAAAACCATGGCAGCCAATCTGACACCGGTTGAAGAGGCCATTGCCCACTTGCTGGCTAAAGCTCCGGTGATGACAGAATCCCTGCTCGTACCAATTGCGGAAAGCCTGGGCCGGGTACTGGCTCAGGACTACAGGGTTCCCGCGGACGTGCCTCCGGCCGACAACAGTGCCGTGGACGGCTACGCCCTGCGCGCCGGGGACTTTACTCCAGGCCAGGTACTGCCCGTATCAGACCGGATCCCGGCCGGCTCTGCCCCCGCTCCGCTAAAGCCCGGCACCGCCGCCCGTATTTTTACCGGCTCAGAGATTCCGGCCGGTGCCGACACAGTCGTAATGCAGGAGCGGGTTGAGGTTACAGGTAGTGGCATAGAGATTAATTCAGAGGTAAAGGCCGATCAGAATATCCGCCAGCGCGGCCAGGATCTCACTGAGGGCGATGTGGCCCTGAAAAAAGGTACCCGGATCCGGCCTCAGGAGATGGGGCTTCTTGCCTCCATGGGTATAGCGGACGTCGCAGTCATGAAAAGATTGCGAGTCGCGATCCTGTCCACGGGCGACGAACTGGTGGATCCGGGAACACCGCTGGAACCAGGGCAAATCTACAATACGAACCGCTTTACCTTGCTTGGCCTGCTGGCAGAGGCTGGCTGCAAGGTCGTATTGTGCGAAACCTTGAAAGATACCCGGTCTGTTACCCGGGAAGCCCTGGAAGGCGCCGCAGCACAGGCAGATCTGATCATCACCAGTGGTGGGGTTTCTGTTGGCGAGGAAGACCACGTGCGCGCTGTTCTGGAAGATTCCGGCGAGCTGTCGCTCTGGCGTCTGGCGATCAAACCCGGAAAACCTCTCGCGTTCGGGTCGATCAACGGCACGCCCGTACTGGGCCTGCCCGGCAACCCGGCTGCGGTGCTGGTCACATTCCTGATCGTGGGTATGCCCTACATACGCAGCTGTCAGGGCCGCCTGCAGATTCACCCTTCGGGTCAGCAGCTGCCTGCCGCCTTTAACGTATCCTCGCCCTCAGTGCGCAGGGAGTTTGTCCGCGCACGTACGGAATCTGTCAATGGCCAAAGCAGGGTCAGCGCCTACCCGAACCAGAGCTCTGGCGTACTGAGCTCTGCCTGCTGGGCCGGTGGTCTGGCGGTTGTCCCGGAGCAGACCACGGTTACTGAGGGTGACCTGCTAACCTACTTTCCATTCACTGAGTTGCTGAGCTGATATGACCGACCAGACCCTGACCGTCCGTTTTTTTGCCCGTCTCCGGGAAGAGCTGGGCACAGAACAACTGCAGCTACCGGCAGAAAAGAACCAGACCGCTGGCGACCTGCTTGCCTCTCTGGCCAGTCGCGGTGGCCCATGGGCCCAGTTGCAGGGTAGCCAGCCGGTAATGATTGCAATCAATCAGGCCATGGCAAAACCCGGAACATCCGTGAAAGCCGGGGATGAAGTGGCGTTTTTCCCGCCGGTAACCGGAGGTTAGGATGATCAGTATCCAGACAGAGGATTTTGATTCGGGTGCCGAGTACGCCGCCCTGCGAGACAGTGGCACGGGTACAGGCGCTATTGCTACATTTACCGGGCTGGTACGCGACAACGGTGACATGCAGGGCGTATCGGGATTGTTTCTGGAGCATTATTCGGGAATGACGGAACAGGTCATTTCGGGGCTTGTAGAGGAGGCTTCGCGGCGCTGGGATGTTCGCAAAGCGCGGGTCATTCACCGGATTGGCAAGTTATTGCTACAGGACCAGATTGTTTTTGTGGGGGTTTGCAGCGGTCACCGTAGGGATGCGTTTGCAGCCTGCGAATTCATCATGGATGCTTTGAAGACGTCTGCGCCGTTCTGGAAGAAGGAGCTTTCTGATAGCGGAGAGCATTGGGTAGAGCAGAAGGCTTCGGATATTATTCGGGGAGAGGCCTGGCAGAAGTAGTTCAGGCCTCCGCAAACCTTAGCTCATCAGGTCTTCTGGTCGGTTTCTGTTTTTGAAAACCGCTTCAGCACCAGGGCAATCCAGTGCTTTTGCGCCAGCAGCGTTTGCAAATACCATTACCCTGCGATTGTCATCCCGTAACTGAGCCTCCAAAAGCCCCGCAAGTCTGACCGGGTATACGCCATGCAAGGGATGATCCCTGCCATCGCACCGGGCGATCACGGGCCTGCCCGGCTGTTCCCGCCAGGCGGCAAGAAGTCTCTGGAATACTTCCGGCTGCACCCCGGGAGTATCGCAGGGGCAGACGAGCACTGCGTCAAAACCGCGCTTTTCTGCTTCTGTCATGCCCGCCAGCAAACCTGCAAGAGGGCCCTGGGCTTTGTAACCGAAGGGGTCTTCCAGTACATCGCCGAGCATTCGGTATTCGTTCAGAGAGCGGTTAGCGCTTATAAGTACAGGGGTGACAACGGCCCTCAGGGCCCTGGCTACCCAGTACGCCATTGGGCGTTCATGCCAGTGCATGAGGCCTTTGTCTCTGCCATTCATGCGGGTTCCCTTTCCGCCAGCGAGCAGCAGGGCACATGCTTTTTGCGAACCTTCCTGTTTTGGAGCTGCGTCGTTCATGGCGTGTCTCAAGCACAAAGTGAGGCTGTTTTCTGCCTGATACGAGACAATAAAAAACCGCCCAGGAGCCTGGTCCGGGGCGGTGTTCAGGCACTCAGAAAAACAATCAGAGATTGCTGTCGAGGAATGCCGCGAGCTGGGACTTGGACAGTGCGCCTACTTTGGTAGCGTCGACGTTGCCATTTTTGAACAGCATCAGCGTCGGAATACCACGGATATTGAACTTGGGTGGAGTCTGCTCATTTTCGTCGATGTTAAGTTTGCAGACTTTCAGCTTGCCATCGTATTCGTCAGCAATTTCTTCCAGTACAGGTGCAATCATTTTGCAGGGACCACACCACTCTGCCCAGTAATCCACCAGTACGGGAACGTCAGACTGAAGCACGTCCTGATCAAAAGATGCATCCGTTACATTTACGATATTTCCACTCATTTCATTTTCCTGATTCATGCAGCAGATACGGTCTCCGACGGCGGCGCCGGCGCCTGTATCCGCTTGCAGTTGGCTGTTGCTGAAGGTTCCCGTTATTCGGGAGACAACCCTTCACCCCCATCAATTAGCGCCTACTTTACGCGATTGATCCGGCGGATGTGAAGCAGTAGATCCACCAGCTTGTCCCGGCACGCTTCTGACCCCGGATAATTCCTCCGCATTTCGGCTGCAGGCAAACCCGGGCATTTACTGACAGATCCCGGGATTATCGCTTATAGTACGCACAAGTTCACACCACAGGATTATGATCACCGTGACGGCCTCCCCTTCTGCCGAAAATATTTCTGCTCCTCCAGATATGCTGGCAGCCATCGATATGGGATCAAACAGTTTTCACATGGTCGTAGCCCGGCTGGTACATGGCGAAATCCGTACCGTCGAAAAAATGGGCGAAAAGGTCCAGCTTGGCGATGGCCTCGATTCAGAGAACTGCCTGACAGAAGAAGCACAGCAACGCGGCCTTGATTGTCTGCGCAGGTTTGCCCAGCGCCTTAACGGAACTCCACCGGAGTGCGTTCAGATCGTGGGCACCAATGCCCTCAGGGTGGCACGCAACGCCAACCAGTTTATAGCGCGGGCGGAAGAAGTTCTGGGCTATCCGGTGGAAATCATTGCCGGGCGGGAGGAGGCCCGACTGATCTACCTGGGCGTCGCGCACACGCTTTCTGATGATGCAGGGCGGCGTCTTGTGATCGACATAGGCGGTGGCAGCACGGAACTGATTATCGGCGAGCGGTTTGAGCCACAGGAGCTGGAAAGCCTGCACATGGGCTGCGTATCTTTCCGGAACCAGTATTTTTCAGATGGCCGCATCAACCGCAAACAGATGGACAAAGCCATTACCCACGCCGAGCAGGAGCTTCTCAGCATCCGCAGGCATTTCCGCTCGGTAGGCTGGCAGAGCACAGTGGGCGCGTCAGGGTCCATTAAAGCCATCAGCAACGTACTGGCAACCCTCAAGATAACCGACGGCAAAATCACCCTGCCCGCCATGGAGGAGCTGCGCCTGCGGCTGGTGGATATGGGGAACGTGGAAAAACTCAGCGAACTCGGCATGCGCCCGGATCGTCAGAATATTTTCCCCGCTGGCTTTGCGATCCTTCTGGGCGCTTTCCGGTCCCTGGACATCCAGGATATGACATTCGCTGATGGCGCGCTCCGGGAAGGGCTGCTGTATGGAATTGCCGGTCGAATCCAACACGAAGATGTACGGGAACGGAGTATCTCGGCCCTTCAGGAGCGACACCTGCTGGACCGAAACCAGGGAGCTGCCGTCGAAGCAACTGCGATTGCAGCCTGGGAACAGATTGCAGACCACTGGGGCCTGAATACGGTTCCGGATGAGGAGGTTCTGCGGTGGGCCTGCCAACTGCACGAAATTGGCCTGACCATATCGCACAGCCAGTATCACAAGCATGGTGCATACCTGCTGCGCTATACCGACATGGCCGGCTTTACCCAGCAGGCCCAGATGGAGCTGGCAATTCTGGTACGAGGCCATCGGCGCAAGTTTTCCATGTCCATCTTTGATGGAGTAGACCCGAATGACCTGGAGCGCCTGCGGCGCCTCTGCATACTGGTGCGTCTCGCCGTGCTGATTCAGCATTCCCGCAATCAGGAACCACCACCGGCGTTCACACTGCAGCCCAGAGAGAATGGCCTTTTACTGACATTCCCCGAGGGCTGGTTTGATGAGCGGCCTCTGACACTTGCGGACCTGATGAACGAAAAGGACTATCTGGCCAAGCAGAACTTTGTGCTCGAACTGGCCGGTGGCTGACAGGTTCGCTAGCCCGCCAACTCTTTCTCCATCGCCTCTACGGTTTCGCTGACGTCGAGCCATTCCGCTTCGGTAGCTTCCAGCTGGGATTTAGCTTTTGATTGCTTGCCCAGCAGCTCTTTTAACCGGCTTTTGGATTCGTCACCATACAAACCGGGGTCGGCAAGCTCCGATTCCAGTTCGCCAAGAATTTCATGCAGAGATTCCATCTGCTTTTCCAGTGTCGCCTGTTTCTTGCGGAAAGGACTCAGCTTCTGCCGGAGAGCAGCCTCTGCCCGCTTCCGCGCCTTGCGGTCCTCAGCGCTTTCACCAACACCGGTTTCTGATTCCGGGCCGGCAATGCTGTTGTCCATATTTTTTGCGTCAACAGCTTGCCGCTTAGGAGCCTCAGTATCGTCCTTACGACGATCCGCCAGCCAGCGTTCATAATCTTCAAGATCACCCTGGTATTCCAGAACGCGACCGTCATTAACCAGCCAGAATTCATCAACAGTGTTACGCAACAGATGCCTGTCGTGGGATACCACCACAATGGCACCTTCGAAATTCTGCAGCGCCATGGTCAATGCCTGACGCATTTCAAGATCAAGATGGTTGGTCGGCTCATCAAGAAGGAGCAGGTTGGGCTTTTGCCAGGCAATAACCGCAAGCGCAACACGGGCCTTTTCGCCACCCGAAAATGAGCGAATGGGACTCAAGGCTTCGTCACCATGAAAATCAAAGCCTCCCAGAAAATTCCGGATGCTCTGCTCCGAAGCTTTGGGCGACAACCTTTGCAGGTGAAGAAAGGGACTTGCAGCCAGATCCAGCGATTCCAGCTGATGCTGGGCAAAGTAGCCGACAGCCAGGTTCTCGCCACAGGTCCGCTCGCCGGACAGCAACGTACTTACCGCGCCTTCTTCACCCTCGCCCAGCAAAGCATCCATCAGCGTGGATTTACCCGCGCCATTTGGCCCGAGCAAGCCAATGCGACTTCCCGGAAGAAGGCTCAGATTGATGTCATTGAGAATAACGGTTTCACCGTGCCCTGCCTGACCATGTCGTATGGAAAGCAGCGGGTTGGACACTTTGTCTGAGACCGGGAATTCGAAGCTGAATGGTGAATCAATATGCGCAGGGGCAATTTTCTCCATCCGCTCCAGTGATTTTACACGGCTCTGAGCCTGCCGGGCCTTGGTGGCCTGGGCCTTGAAGCGATCAATAAACCGCTGAATCTCAGCTATTCGTGCCTGCTGACGTTCAAAACCCGCCTGCTGCTGTGCGAGGCGCTCACTGCGCTGAGCCTCAAATGCAGAGTAATTGCCGGTATACAGTTCCAGCCTGCGCCGATCAAAGTGAACCACATGAGTAGCGACCCGATCCATGAAATCCCGGTCATGAGAGATAAACAGCAGCGTACCATCGTAACGGCGCAGCCAGTTCTCCAGCCACAGACAAGCGTCCAGGTCCAGGTGGTTGGTCGGCTCATCCAGCAACAGGAGATCCGAAGGACGCATCAGCGCCTGGGCAAGGTTCAGCCGGATGCGCCAGCCGCCGGAAAAAGCCGACACGGGCCGGTCTGCATCGCCATTCTGGAAACCCAGGCCGCGTAGCAAAGATTCGGCGCGCCTGGCTGCAGACCAGGCTTCGTGAATGTCCAGCTCGCCGTGTATATGAGCTATCGCATTGTCATCACCCCGGTCTTCAGCCTGCCGGAGTTCCCGCTCAAGGCGCCGTAAATCCAGATCGCCGTCGAGAACAAAGTCCCTTGCAGTTCGCCCTGTTGCCTCAACTTCTTGCGCCATATGCGCAATGCGACAACCACCAGGAAGTGACACACTGCCCTGCTCCGGAGCCAACTGGCCCAGAAATAGCTGAAAAAGGCTGGATTTACCGGCACCATTGGCACCTACAATGGCCACACGCTGGCCAGATTGCACAGTCAGAGCGACGGAATCTAGCAACCAGACGCCGCCCCGTTGTAAACTGAGATCGGTTATCGTTAACATGTTTTCATATAATCAACGTAAATTGTCAGGGATGGTTCAGCGCTCATGCCGGTCAGCTTGGAAGCCAACCTGAATTTACCTCTAGAAACCATGAGGTTGCCGGAACATTTAGAGCTGGAAAACCCGCTTTGGCGGTTTGCACTGATATTCTGGCAGGACACACTGGCGCAGGAAACCTGTCTGGCTCTTCAGACTGAAGGCTGGAGCGTAACACGGATTTTATGCGCCGGATGGCTTGCACTGAACGGCAGGGCGTACACCGGAATCGAGGACGCTACGGTAACAGAGTGGCGGAGTCGTGTAACCGGCAGCTTGCGCAAGATTCGTATGTCTGTGCCTAAGGCCCAGGCTTCATATACCGCTTTGCGCTCAAGTCTCGCCAGCCTTGAGCTGGAGTCAGAGCGTATCGAACTGGCTTTGGCATGGCAGACTTTAACAACGCCCAACCCGGAACAGAGCAACATGCATGAACGTGACAATCTGATCCGCCCCAATCTCGCTGCGGCAGCACCAGTATCCGGGATGACCGCAGATACCCGGCAGCTCCTGAGCATATTGGGCGATATTTTAATCGCCTTTCCACAGGGAGGCACACAGCCATGATGATCAAATGGCTCGTCCGGCTCTCATTTCCGGCTCTCGGCCTGCTGCTGCTGCTGATGTTCTTCGGCCTTAATGACCCTGATCAGGCGTCAGAGCCGGTTGCGGAAGAAGCGCAACCCGACATACCAGCATTTGAGGGGCTGGTGCCCTCTCCTATTCCGACAGACGGCCCGGACATCGTCTTCAAGTGGCGGGATACTGACGGCAACTGGCATTATGCCGATCGGCCACCGGAACAGGGCCCGTGGAATACACTGGCCATAGAAAGGGCTGACAAGAACCGGGCACCTGCCAGAGCACCCGATCCTGAGACCGACTGGCAATCACCATACAGTGCACCCTTTTATCTTGGCCCGAACACGGGAAGCAATGGAAGCTGACCAGGTCAGGTCTTCGCAGCTGAGCAAGGGGCTCCTGTAGCTTCTTAACAGATGTTCAGTGGAATCTCCGCTCCGAACCCGTTACCTTTTCCGCTCAGACAAACACAATATGCGGGCAATGCCCGCTCCTTAATGACTCAAAAGGATGATGTAATGAAAAAAACGCTGCTTGCACTGGCGATGACTGGCATGGTTGCCGGCTGTTCAACTCCACCAGAAACTCCTGTGGATCCGAAACTGGACTCCACCGACCAGAAGGTCAGCTATGGCATGGGTCTGGTGCTCGGAGAGCGGATGAATAACGACCTGCCGAATCTGCAGATGGACCAGTTTCTGCAAGGCATCCAGCATGGTCACGCCGGCGATGAAGAAACCAAGCGCATGAGCCGTGAAGAAATCCAGCAGGCGTTGATGGAATACCAGCAATCACTGCAGGAAGAACAGAGCCGACAGATGGAAGAGCTGGCACAGAAAAACCTTGAAGCCGGTAAAGCCTTCCTTGCCGAAAATGCCGAACGCGACGGCATTGAGACAACCGAATCAGGCCTTCAGTTCGAAGTACTGGAAGAAGGCGACGGTGAGCAACCGGGAACAACCGATACTGTTCAGGTGCACTATACCGGTGAGCTTCTATCCGGAGAGGTCTTTGATAGCTCCCGTGAACGCGGCGAGCCAGTGACCTTCGCTCTGAACCAGGTTATTCCAGGCTGGACCGAAGGCCTGCAACTGATGAACGAAGGCGCCCGCTACAAGCTCTATATCCCGTCTGATATGGCCTACGGCCCGGGTGGTAATCGCGCGATCGGCCCGAACGAAACTCTGGTTTTTGATGTAGAACTACTGGCTATCAACCCGGGTGCAGAAGAAGACGCAGCTTCCGAGTAATCCGCCAGACTCGTATCCGCGACTTCAGCCTGCCTGAAGTCGCAAAAAAGCCTCAGTAGCGGGTAATGCCGACTGAGGCTTTTTTGTATGCGTCAGCGCTGGATCAGACTGGTGCCACCTTGCCTGCATGCACGTTGTGGAGATGTTCAATCAGAAAATCTTCCATCTCAAAACGACTCTCTAACGTTTCACCCAACCGGGAAAGCTCATCAAACAGAACCTTCACTTCCTGCTCCGGAAGCGCCCCTTCAGTCAGCTGATCATTAAAATTAAGGGCAACCTCTGTGGTTTGCTCAATGCGCGGATAAACCTTTGCCGCAAGCTCCAGACCACCGTCATTGAACTCCCGGGCTTCCCTGATCAGCTGCTCATATATCTCAAAGTGGCCGGTAGACACATAATCTACAAGCACCTCACAAAGCCGCACGAACTTTTGTTTCAAGGCTTCTGTCTGGGAGAAGTCACTTTCTCCGGATAAATCACAGTAGTGAACCAATAGCTCCTGACGATCCTTGAGCCAACGGTCAATAAGCTCGCTGACGCCACCCCAACGCTCCCTGGCATTTCGGCAATTTTCCAACATGACGCCTGTTCTCCACTTTATAATCCAACCAGCCGGCCCTGATGCTGATATTTGTTAAGTCAGGCTCAAGTTAACCCAAGCCCGCTGCCTGTCGCAACCGTTTCAGCCAGGGATCCAGCCTTTTGGTTTTCCCCGGTGAAACAGCATGCCCAGGCCCACAACAACCAGTAAAGCGAAAAAGACAGCCGTCCAGCCTGGAATACTTAACCCGAGAAAACGCCAGACTACTGCTGCGCAGTCTCCGGTGCCTTTGAGAGCTGTGGAAAGCACTTCTCCCAGGGGAAGCACCTCAAGCATATAGTCTACAGAAGGGCCACAAGCGGGCACCTGATCTGCCGGCAAGCTCTGCAGCCACAACTGGCGCCCCGCCATGCCAAGCCCTGCACCTGCCGTTACCGCAAGCAACAGACCATACAAGCGCAACCCCAACTGCCCCGGACCGTGCAAAGCAGCCACAAAACTTACCAGGCCAACGCCCATAAAGCCGAAACGCTGAAGCCAGCACAAAGGACACGGCTCCAGCCCCATCACATGCTCCATGTAAAACGCCACGCCCAACAATCCGGCACAGACAACAAAAACAAGTGCAAAAATTGCTCGTCCTTTCACAAAGTTTCCTCGGTTTTCCACAAATACTCCGCCGGGCCTGCTATTCTCGGTTTATCCGGCGGAAACGCTGCTGATTTTGTCACTAAACCCTAAACCATGACTAACTGCAAGCTTATGACACCTCAGCCAAAATTCGTTTTATTCAGTCTGTTCCTGCTGTTCTCAACAATCTCTGCAGCCTGGGCGGAAGATACCGCCGACGCCAGCGAGGAAACTGCCGCAGAATCAGGTGTCACTGATTACATTGCCATGGAGCCAGCGTTTGTAACCCATGTCGGAACCCCGGACGGCAAACTGACCTATCTGAAAGCAGCGGTTACCCTCCGGGCTTCCCGGCAGGAAACACGAACAGCCATTACCGCCCACATGCCCAGGCTACGCCACGAGCTTGTGATGCTGTTTGGTGAGCAGACAGACACAGAAACACTGACAACGATGGATGGCCAGAAAGCTCTGCGCGAAGAAGCAAAATCCCGGATAAACAAGGCGCTGGAAGAACAACATACCGGCGAGGCTATTACCGGCGTGCTGTTTACGGAATTCGTAGTACAAAAATAGTGCGGAAACAGGCGGGTTCAGGCAATCCGGGAAAACAGGTCGCCACCTGTGGCACGCCTCTCCCGGACAGTGTCACCCGCATCATCCCAACCGGCTTCCCAGGCTGCTACAACGACTTCACCGCGATAGGGACAGCGGGTCTTATCCATACCCACTGAGGCTGCCATGTAGCCCTGGCGATAAGCCTTATTCAATGCCTCGACATCCCAGCCGAGTTTGATGTCCCTTGCCATGCCACTTCTCCCTGTAACTGATACTGTGCAAATTACCACCAGGGTCAGAAAGTGACAAATTATTGTTCAGCTTCTGTGACGCAAACCCTTCATGAGCGCAGATACTGCTCAAGAAAGTCACCGAACTCCAGGGTATCTGATGCTTCTATCTGCTTCTGCTCTGCCAGTGAATCTTTACTGGCAGCCATGAATGCAGCCTGCACGCCAGCTTCCATGCCTTCCTGCCGGAGCGTGTTCTGATGCCCAAGCGCCATCTCCATTGCCCAGTCTCGATGCCCCAACCCGGAAGCCCGCATCGAATCAATAACCCGCGCTGAAGGCACCTGATTATCCCCCGACAATATGCCGCGCTGGGCCAGCAAAGCCTTGCGATAAACATCCCCACCGTTCCAGCTATCCAGCATTTCAGCCAGAGGCTCAAGCTGACGCAGCACAGCCTGGGCAGCCTCACCAATGAGCGTAGGCTCGCCATCCCGGCACAGAGTAAGCTCCTGATCACGGCCTTTCGCGACAACGTCTTTGAAGCTGTCGTCCAGTACCCGGCACTCGGCATCATCAATTTGCGGTGATTCTGATAGCAGACAATCAAGCAGGAACAGATCAAGGAAATCGACCTGGGCTTCATTAACACCTACCGGAGAGAAGGGATCCAGATCCAGACAGCGCACCTCAACATATTCCACGCCCCGGGCGTCGAGCGCCTGGATCGGTTTTTCTCCACTCCGGGCGGTGCGTTTAGGGCGCACAGCACTGTAATACTCGTTTTCTATTTGCAGAATGCTGGTGTTGATCTGGATAAATTCCCCGTCACGCCGGGTGCCTATCGCTTCGTAGGCTGGCCACTTGGTATGAATGGCCCGATCCAGAGTCTGTGTATAGGTGCCAAGCTTGTTGAAGCAGATATTAAGCGAAGACTGGGCATTGTTGTGGTAGCCCAGATCCCCCATGCGCAAAGACGTCGCCTGTTTACCAAACCAGCTGCGATCATCAAAACGGCTGAGGTCGTGACGCACGCCCGCAACAAAACTTGCATCCAGCGCAGGCGAAGCGCCAAACAGCAACATCAGCAACCAGCTTCTGCGGCGAAAATTGCGAATCAGCCAGAAATACTGGTCGGACTTAAAGTCCTTCATGCTCTGCTGGTCGCCGAGCGCACCCTGCCACTTTTCCCAGAAGCTGTCCGGCAGCGAGAGGTTATAGTGTGCACCTGCAATGCTCTGCATCATTCGCCCGTAACGTACTGCCAGACCTTGCCGGTATACGTGTTTGAGACGGCCGACATTCGAGGTTCCGTAATCGGCAATGGGAATACTGGCATCACCATCCAGCTCACAAGGCATACTGGCTGGCCAGAAAACCTCATCGCCCAGGTTCTGCTGAACAAAGCGATGAGTATTCCGCAGGGATTCCAGCATCGCCGGAGTACTGCTGCACACTGGCGTTATCAGTTCCAGAAGGGACTCAGAATAGTCCGTTGTAATGGACGGATGCGTAAGCGCCGAGCCCAGGACCTCGGGGTGAGGAGTCTGTGCAATGAACCCATTACGGTCAACACGCAAACCTTCTTTCTCTACCCCTTTCAGAAACCCGTTCCAGTCGCTGGCTGCGAACTGGCGGAACACAGAATGGCGAGACTCGGCCATGATTGACTCCTGCTGCAACCGGCGCCCTGTGGCAGGCGCCGGTTGGTGGAAATAGTTGAAACCGCTTAACGCTTATCCTTGCGCGCCGATGCAAACGCCTGAGCCAGGGCTCCGGCCATAGCACCGGAGTCAGCGCCCTTGTTCTGAACTCTGGGTGCAGACTTGCCCGCTGCCTGCCCATTGCGGCTACCAGCGTTCTGGCGACCGTCTGCGCGCGTGGCACCTGACCGCTTTGAGTCTGCTTTTTCACCCGGCTGGTCATCCATACGCATAGACAGCGCAATTCGCTTACGCGGGATATCCACCTCCATGACTTTAACCTTCACTATATCTCCGGCCTTGACCACTTCGCGGGGATCTTTCACAAAGGTATGGGAAAGTGCGGAAATATGTACCAACCCATCCTGGTGAACGCCTATATCAACAAATGCGCCGAAATTGGTGACATTGGTGACAGAGCCTTCCAGAATCATTCCGGGCTCAAGATCGCCAAGGGTTTCTACCCCTTCCTCAAAGCTCGCAAACCGGAACTCAGGACGCGGATCCCGGCCCGGTTTCTCAAGCTCAGACAGGATATCCCGTATGGTTGGCACACCAAACTTATCGGTTACGTAATCCTGGGGGTTCAGGCCACGCAGAAACGCTGCATCGCCAATAATGTTGTCAACTTTACGGTTATTCTTTGCCGCAATCGCCTCAACCACACCATAGGCTTCAGGGTGAACCGATGACCGGTCCAGGGGATTCTCTCCACTGGCAATGCGCAGAAAGCCTGCCGCCTGCTCGAAGGTTCTGTCACCCAGGCGGGACACTTTCAACAGCTGTTTGCGGTTACGGAACATGCCGTTCTGATTGCGGAATTCAATGATGTTCTGGGCTATGGTCTGATTCAGGCCGGACACTCTTGACAGCAGAGGCGCAGAGGCCGTATTCAGGTCCACGCCAACACCGTTAACACAGTCCTCAACAACTGCGTCCAGACTGCGGGAAAGCTGCACCTGGGATACGTCATGCTGGTACTGGCCAACGCCAATGGACTTGGGCTCAATCTTCACCAGTTCGGCCAGCGGGTCCTGCAGGCGGCGCGCAATCGACACAGCTCCACGGATGGTGACATCCAGATCGGGCAATTCTTTTGAGGCGAATTCCGAAGCCGAATAAATCGATGCGCCAGACTCACTCACTACAATCCGGGCAAGCTTGAGTTCCGGATAACGCTTGCAGAGATCGCCGACCAGCTTCTCAGTTTCCCGGGACGCTGTTCCGTTGCCGATGGCAACCAGCTCAATACGATACTCACGACACCAGGCTGCAAGCTTTTCAATGGAGCCGTCCCACTGATTCTTCGGCGCGTGAGGGAAGATGGCGCCATGCCCGGCAACCTGGCCGGTACCGTCAATAACAGCCACCTTCACGCCAGTACGCAGACCGGGGTCCAGCCCCAGGGTCGGGCGTGGTCCGGCCGGGGCCAGCAACAACAGATCCTTGAGGTTGGCCGCAAACACGTTGATGGCCTCAGTCTCGGCCGCTTCCCGCACCTGGGACACCAGATCTGTCTCGATCTGCGTAGACAGCTTTACCCGCCAGGTCCAGCGCACCACCTCTGAAAGCCATTTATCCGCAGCACGCCCCTTGTCACGGATGTTCCAGCGAGCAGCGATACGTTGCTCAGCCGGGTGCGGCTGACGGCGATCATCATCTGCATCACCCACAACCAATGTATAGGCGAGAATGCCTTCGTTGCGGCCACGCAGAATTGCCAGAGCACGATGTGAGGGCACCTTCTTCAAGGGTTCCACATGATCGAAGTAATCCCGGAACTTGGCGCCTTCGTTCTCTTTGCCCTCGATTACGGTAACCTTCAGTTGTCCCTGCTGCCAGATCAGGTCCCGCAGCTCACCCAAGAGTTCCGCATCCTCGGCAAAACGCTCCATCAGAATATAGCGGGCACCGTCGAGGGCAGCTTTGGTGTCATCAACACCTGCATCCTTGTTGATGTAACCTTTAGCCGTGGTTTCCGGCTCCAGCGTCGGATCGCCATACAAGGCGTCAGCCAGAGGTTCGAGGCCTGCTTCCCGGGCAATCTGCGCTTTCGTGCGGCGTTTGGGTTTATAGGGAAGGTAAAGATCTTCCAGACGGTTCTTGGTATCCGCATCCTGAATACTGGCCCGCAGCTCATCGGTCAGCTTGCCCTGCTCCTCAATGCTCTTGAGAATAGTGCCTCGCCGGTCCTCCAACTCCCTGAGGTAACGCAGGCGTTCTTCAAGGGTACGCAGCTGGCTATCATCCAGGGAGCCAGTCACCTCTTTACGATAACGGGCAATAAACGGAACGGTGGAGCCTTCGTCCAACAGGGCGACTGTGGCGTTGACCTGCTGCTCTCTTACACCGAGTTCGTCAGCGATGCGTCTGGAAATACTGTTCATGCAATCTCTGCCTGATGCGTTTCTGATAAAGCAGCAAAGGTACAGCGGCTTAGAGTTGCAGGCAAGCGGACTGACCCCACTCGGTCAGAAATCGAACAAGATCAGCCCAAGGCAGGGGGCGGGCATAATAGTAACCCTGGATTTCATCGCAATGCTGCTGGCGCAGAAACTCCAGCTGCCCCTCAGTCTCAACGCCTTCAGCTACAACGCTCATCTGGAGACTGTGTGCCAGGCTGATAATAGCCCGGATAATGTGCTCGGCATCGGCAGACTCGCCCAGAGCCTGCACAAAGGACTTGTCGATTTTAACCAGCGAGATTGGCAGGTGCTGGAGGTTACTCAGAGAGGAAAAACCTGTCCCGAAGTCGTCAAGCGCAAAACTGATCCCCAGCTGATTGAGCTCCCGCAGGCAGCGCTGAGCGTATTCAGGATCATGCATCATGGCACTTTCTGTCAGCTCCAGCTCAAGCAGGCTGGTATCAACATTGGCATTGAAGATAATGCGGAATATGGTTTCCGTCATTTTGCGGTCATGGAACTGCCTGAACGACAGGTTAACGGCAAATACCAACCCGGGAAACCCGAGTTCAGAAGATTCATGCAGGCGCTTACAGGCCTGCTCGATCACCCAGTAACCGATGGGCACAATAAGACCACTGCGTTCGGCGACCGGTATGAACTCATCCGGCCCGATCAGGCCCCGCTCAGGGTGGTTCCAGCGCAACAGACACTCAACGCCGCGCACTTCATTGCTGGCCAGGTCAATTCTTGGCTGATAATACAGCTCCAGTTCATCAGCCCTGAGCGCATTGCGAAGGTCCGCCTCCAGCCGAAGCTGGTAGCCAGCTGAAATATGCAGCTGGCGATCGTAAAAACGGTAGCTTGTGCCCGGATCCCGCTTGGCTTCGAACATCGCCCGGTTAGCCCTGCGCATGAGATTCTCGGGGCTGTCCCCGGCTTCCGGATAGGTAGCCACACCCAGACTGGCGCTGACCACGACACTTTGGCCGTCAATCATTACCGGCTCATCAAGGGTATTGACGATTTTCCGTATGATTTGAGTGATATCCAGCGAGTCTTCAATTTTCTCAATAATAATCGCCAGTTCGTCACCACCAATACGCATCAGGGAATCCACGCGACGCAACCCTTGCCGGACCTGGGCTGCGATTATAATCATCAGCTGATCACTTTTCTGGTAACCAAAGGACTCATTAATACTGCGGAAATCATCGATATTCAGGTGCAACAATGCCAGCCTCTGGCTTCCCCGCTGGGCTCTGAGCAACGCCTGCTGCAACCTGTCAAAGAACAGGTCGCGGTTAATGAAGCCGCTTGCAACGCCTCTGCTCAATTGGCTATGGGTGGAATTGGCCAGCTGCTCACGATACCAGGTGCACTTCACCGCCCTGCGAAAGCTCCAGCAATCAAGCTCCTGACGACTCAGATAGTCTGCCGCACCACTGGAAAGTAACTCCGCCGCACGCTCGCGCGGAGTTTCAGCGCTCAACGCCAGAACCGGCCTGCCTCCACTGGCAACCGCCAGATACTGCAAAAAAACAGTTTCTGACTCTCCATAAAGCACGCAATTCCAGACAATAATGTCGAATTTCGCATTGCGGATCAGGTCATCACAATCCGCCAGATCCGGACACCAGGTCAAATCCGGGTAAATTTCAGGATCGCCTGTCAGCAGTGCCCTCAGCCAGAGAAAGTCGGGATAACAAGGCGTCAGAACCAGGACGCGAAGCTGGTCATGTCCGACAGTTTCCAATGGCAAGGTCATTAAGCATGGGTCCATGGGTGCGTGAGCAAATTAAAAGGATAGCCGATAGATCGACAAGGTACAGTCAGGCTGGTGTAGACTATTGTCATACCAAGAGCCCCCTCCGTTTCAATCCATTCTGGCAGTGAATTTGTGAACAAACTTAATCCGCGACAAAACGAGGCTGTTCGCTACACCGATGGCCCGCTTCTGGTGCTGGCCGGTGCCGGCAGCGGTAAGACCAGCGTAATTACCCGGAAAATCGCCTATCTGATCGAACACCTTGGCATCCCGGGGCGCCATATCGCCGCCGTTACATTCACCAATAAGGCGGCCCGCGAAATGAAAGAGCGGGTAAGCCGGATTGTCGACAGAAAACTGGCCCGCGGGCTTATTGTATCCACTTTTCACAATCTCGGGCTGAACATGATCCGGGAGGAACACACTCATCTGGGGTACCACCCGGGCTTCTCAATTTTTGACGCTGAAGATGCCAAAGCCCTGTTACGGGACCTGATGCTCCGGGAAGCGAGTGCCGATGCCGGCGATGAACTCAACGATGTCCAGATGACTATCTCTTCCTGGAAGAATGCCTTGCGCAGCCCCCCCGAAGCATACAGCAAAGCAGCGGACGAGCGGGAACAACGCATTGCTATAGTCTACAAACATTATAATGAGTACCTGAAGGCATACAACGCCGTCGATTTCGACGATCTGATTCTTCTCCCGGTGCAGCTGTTCCGCAGTAATCCGGATGTGCTTGCAAAATGGCGCAGGAAAATCCGCTACATGCTGGTGGACGAATACCAGGATACCAACCTGTGCCAGTATGAACTGGTAAGAATGCTGGTCGCTGAGCGCTCTGCATTTACCGTTGTTGGTGACGATGACCAGTCGATTTATGCCTGGAGAGGCGCACGGCCGGAAAATCTGGCCCAGCTTAAAGAAGACTTCCCAAGCCTCAAAATTGTAAAGCTGGAACAGAACTACCGCTCCACTTCACGCATTCTGCGCAGTGCCAATACAGTCATTGCCAATAACCCCCACGTATTCGAAAAAGCTCTGTGGAGTGACCACACTATTGGTGATGAAATCCGCATCGTCCGGTGCCGCAACGAAGACGCCGAAACCGAGCGGGTAGCCACTGAAATCCTGGACCAGAAGCTGAAAAAGGGGCTTGAGTTCCGGGACTTTGCCGTACTTTACCGGGGCAATCACCAGGCTCGTCTGCTGGAGATGAAGCTGCAGGCTTACCAGATTCCCTATCGCATCTCCGGCGGCCAGTCGTTTTTCTCAAAAAACGAGATCAAGGACGCCATGTCGTATCTGCGTCTGCTCATCAACCCGGACGATGATGCCGCCTTCTTGCGGGTTGTTAACGTGCCGAGGCGCGAAATTGGCCCGCGCACCCTTGAGCAGCTGAGTCACTATGCCCGCTCCCGCAATGTCAGCCTCTTCCGGGCACTGAGTGATATGGGCGCAGAAACCCATGTAACCGAAAAAGGCCTGGACCGGCTGCGACGCTTTGCCCACTGGGTGGATACTACCTGCGAACGACTGCACAGTGAGAACCCGATACCTGTAATCAAACAGCTGTTCACAGATATAGAGTATGAAGAGTGGTTACTCCAGAACTCCGGAACGCCAAAGCAGGCCGAAAAGCGCATGGAAAACATCTGGTATCTGGTGGACTCGATCCAGCGGATGCTGGACGACGGAAAGGGCACTGCGGACGAACTGGGCATCGAAGATGCCATCACCAAGCTGATTCTGCGCGACATGATGGAACAGCGGGAAGAAGAGGACGACAGCGACAAGGTACAACTGCTGACCCTGCACGCATCCAAGGGCCTGGAGTTTCCTCACGTATTCATTCTTGGCCTGGAGGAAGAAATTCTGCCGCACCGCTCCAGCATTGAAGAAGGTAATATCGAGGAGGAGCGGCGCCTGATGTACGTGGGAATTACCCGCGCAAAAGAAACTCTGACCCTGACCTACGCTGCACAGCGCAGACAGTATGGCGAAAAGATAGAAACCATTCCCAGCAGGTTCCTGGACGAACTTCCCCAAGACGATGTGCGCTGGGAGGGCACCGGAGATCTGGATGCGGAAGCCAACCAGAAAAAAGGCAAGGCTACATTAAGCGCCCTTCTCGGTGATCTGGGGCTCTGAAAGCAAAAACCCCGCATTCAGCGGGGTTTTTGACAGCAAGCGCCTGGATCCTACTGGCTCTCTGCCACCATGTGTTCCACAGCCGCCTGGATTTCCTCATCCGCGCAGCTGGCACAGCCACCCTTGGCTGGCATAGCGTTAAAGCCGTTGAGTGCATGATTGAGCAATGTTTCCATACCCTTATCGATACGAGGTGCCCAGGCTTCAGAGTTGCCAATAACCGGTGCACCTGCTGCGCCAGTGGTATGACACGCCATGCACACAGCGCCATAAACTTCGCTGCCTGAGCGGGGGCCTGAGCTGGCTGTTTCGGTTGCAGCGGCAGCTTCACCACACTCGTCACCCTGCAGACAGACTTCGCCGACAGGCTGAATACGCGCACGGATTTCATCTTCAACACTTGCCATAGCGGCGCCGGCAGTAATGCCAAAACCAAGCAATACGACAGCCAGGACTCTCTTCATCTTCACAATGCACCTCGCATTTGAGCGTTATAATATTTGATTGCCGCATTATAGCGACTGAACCCCGGCAAAAAAACCGAATAGCAAAATCATAAATTGATTTCCACCATTTTTATTGCCATTACGTATGCGTGGAGACTCTTTCGCGACATCCGGTTACCATGTCGCAGACTACTCCAGAACTTCCAGGATCCGATTCATGAACAACCCGGAGAAACCCGTCCCTCACCCTGTGCGCAAAACACTCCTGATTACAGAATTCAGCGCCTTGGCAGTACTGCTGGCATCCATGGGCTGGTTTTCGAACCAGACGGATACGGGCCATAGTATCAACCCCGCGTGGCTCCTGATACCCGCGTTCGCAAGCCTTGCGGTTTTCCTGAGTTTCATTGGCCTGATGTATCTGCGGTGGATAGTAGCAGCGAATGCTGCAAATCAGCGCCGGCACAAAGTCGTTTTTTCACTACTGGCCATTACCCTGATTGGTGTCTGGGTTTACGGCATTGCCAATACGTGGCTCAGCCTCAATGCAGCATAGAGAGATCAGGACCATGCACAATCATCTCAACGCCAGTGTCTCTGCAGCCGCCACCCTTGCTCTGCTGTGGCCCGCACTGACGACTGCACAGGAAACCACATCAGCAGACGAGCGCCGGATTACATCCGCTGAAGACTGCGCGCTGATTCAGGATGGCGTGCAGCGTCTGGCCTGCTACGACCACCTCAAAGACCCGAAAACGGCCCGTGACCAGGCCACCGAGCAGGAAGTGAACGAAGTTGAGCAGGCGGTCGTCACTCTGGCCCCTGACAACGATGCCCAGGAGCAGGTTGCAGATGGCTCGGGCGAAGAAGCCCCCGACAGCAACATCATGAACAACATAGTTGATAACTACATAACTGCAGAGAAAGCCTTGTTTTCGTTTTCAGGCAGTTTTATAAGCCACCGCCCTACTTATATCCTGCCTATTACCTGGGTAGAGGATCCGAACAGCACGCCAACCAATCCAAGACTGGGGGCCACCGGCTACGATTACGGCCTGGAGAATGAGGAAGCCAAGTACCAGATCAGCTTCAAGGTTCCTCTGCTGACGGGCTTACTGGAAGATCGCACAACCTTGTGGTTTGGTTATACGCAACGTTCATTCTGGCAGGTTTATAACCAGGACGAATCCGCACCCTTCAGGGAAACCAACTATGAACCCGAGGTTTTCCTGCGCCATCAGACAAACTGGAATCTGGGTGCCGTTACCCTGAGCGGTATGACGATTGGCTTCAACCACCAGTCCAACGGCCAGTCAGAGCCCCGTTCCCGGAGCTGGAACCGGATTATGGCCAGCGCCGGCTTTACCCGTGATCGCTGGCTTTTTGTTGTGGAGCCCTGGTACCGGATTCCGGAAACCAGCAAGGATGATAATGCGGATATCGAGAGCTATCTGGGGTATGCCAACTACCATGCTATTTACAAACTCGCTGAAGACCGGACGCTTTCATTGAAACTGATGAACAATCTGCGCTCGGACAACCGTACGTCAGTTGAATTTGGTTACAGCTTCCCTATTGGCGATACGATCAAGGGGTTCTTCCAGTATTACAATGGGCACGGGGAGAGTCTGATTGATTACAATCACCGGATTGAGCGGTTCGGGCTTGGGATTATGCTGAACGACTGGCTCTGAGTTTTATCAGGTTCCAGTGTAAGTTGGCGTAGCCGTGCGAGTTGCGAAAACACGCTCCTTACGGCACATCCATGTGACGCTTGAGCTCCGCCATCCATGGCTCCGCACAGTTTTCGCAACTCGCACGGCTACGCCAACCGCTACTACTGAATAGCCTGATACAAAAAGCACAGATTATCCTTTCAGGCTATTCAACCGCTCCATTTCTGCGAGCAACTCTTCAGTTTTCGCCTTCATCAAGGGTATGTCACCGCGGGATTCCACGTTCAGGCGAACAACGGGCTCCGTATTGGACATGCGCAGGTTGAAGCGCCAGTTGTCGAATTCCACACTGAGGCCGTCTACGTAGCTGACGCTTTTTGCACCGGCAGCGTATTTTTCCTCAATGGCCGCAATCACCCTGGCCGGCTCATTGATGGTGCGGTTGATTTCGCCGCTGGCCGGGTAGGCTTCGATGCGAGCGTCGATAAGCGAGGAAAAGGGCTTTCCGGACTGGCACAGACGTTCCGCGATCAGCAACCAGGGAATCATGCCACTGTCACAGTAGGCAAAATCCCGGAAGTAGTGATGCGCGCTCATTTCGCCGCCGTATACGGCATCTTCATCGCGCATACGCTGTTTGATGAAGGCGTGTCCGGTTTTACTTTCGATGGCTTCACCACCGGCCGCTTGCACCAGATCCTGCGTGTTCCAGATCAGTCTCGGATCGTGGATAACTTTGCCGGGGCCGGTTTTACGCAGGAACTGATCTGCCAGCAGGCCGACAATATAATAGCCTTCAATAAACCGGCCATTTTCATCAAAGAAGAAACAGCGGTCGTAATCGCCGTCCCAGGCAATGCCCATGGCCGCACCGTGTTTGATCACAGCATCAGCGGTAGCTGCCCGGTTTTCTTCGAGAATCGGATTGGGCACACCGTTGGGGAAGTTACCATCTGGCTGATGGTGCACTTTGATGAACTCGAAAGGCAGGTGTTTTTCGAGTTCGTCAATCACCAGCCCGGCGCCACCATTTCCGGCGTTGACGACAATTTTCATAGGGCTCAGAGCTGCTGCGTCAATGTATCCCAGCAAGTGATCTATATAAGCACTGGTAACTTCCAGTGTTTCATATTTCCCCCGGACCGGCGCATCGGTAAAGGGCTCAAGCACCCGGTCACGGATATCATTCAGTCCGTTATCGGAGCTGATCGGGCGGGACTCCGGCCCCACCATTTTCATGCCATTGTGATTTTTGGGGTTGTGGCTGGCGGTAACCATGATGCCACCATCCATCCCGTAATGGCTGGTAGCAAAGTAAACGTACTCGGTGCCACACAACCCTATATCGAACACGTCGGCACCTGCAGCCATGAGGCCGGAGTTCAGGGCTTCGGCGATTTCGGGGCTTGAAAGGCGAATGTCGTACCCGACAATAACCTTTTTCGCACCGGTAATTTCCACATAGGCACGCCCGATACGTTCGGCAAGAACCGGATTCAACTGCTCAGGCACGCTGCCTCGCAGGTCGTAGGCTTTAAAACAGGAGAGGTCCATTGTCGGTTTTTACTCCGCAGCAGAAGATTGCAGCTGAATATAGTTCTGAATACCCATCTGATTGATCATCTCCAGCTGGGTCTCCAGCCAGTCAATGTGTTCTTCTTCACTATCCAGAATGCTGCGGAACAGTTCACGGCTGGTGTAATCGCTGACTGACTCACAGTAGACAATCGCTTCTTTCAGATCGACATGGGCAATGTGCTCGATCTTCAGATCGCAGGCAATCATCTCCTCAACGTGCTCGCCGATCATCAGCTTGTTCAGGTCTTGCAGATTGGGCAGCCCTTCGAGAAACAGAATACGCTCGATCAGTTGATCGGCATGTTTCATCTCATCTATGGATTCTTCATATTCCTTGGCAGCGAGCTTGGTGATACCCCAGTCTTTATACATGCGTGAATGCAGGAAATACTGGTTAATGGCCGTCAGTTCATTGGCAAGAACTTTGTTCAGAAACTGGATGACTTTCTTATCGCCTTTCATTGCAGCACTCCTCATTCCTGGCCGGCTGATACCCTTTCCGGAGAACGGCACACCGACAGGCTGGTTCGGGTTCAGTAAGCTCTCTGAGCTCTCTCATCACCCTGTAAGGATAGCGCTTTAAGGCGCATTACAAAATTGCGGAAAGGAAATAAAACCCGACGGGTGTCAGGCGGGGCTTGCCAGCATATTTGCCAGAGACAGGTAATCCGGTGAGCGGTTTTCACGCAGTATAGCGCGCGCAGTACATGCACAGCGTCCGCACTGGGTGCCTACACCCAGCTCTTTACCAAGCTGGCGCATAGAAGAAACTCCGTTATCGGCAGCTTCGCGGATATCCCGGTCTGTGACTCCATGGCAAAGGCATACATACATAATGCGATCTCACCAACGACAATTAATGTAGTGATAATTATTGTCATTAGCATCAAGAATTGCAAGCCCCCTGTGTTAATTCTGTGCAACGGACAGCTTCAGGCCTCTGCCTCCCGGGTCAGGTTTCTATATCCCGAGTCGGTAACAACCACGTTGTCCTCTATACGTATCCCGCCGCACCCCTGAAGCTCCCCGATCAACGGGCGGTTCAGATGATCTCCGAGAGGGCCGGACAGCAAAGGTTCCAGCAACGAGGGTATAAAATACAACCCCGGCTCAATGGTCACCACCATGCCCGGCTCAAGCGTCCGGGTCAGGCGAAGAAAGGGAGCGTCTGCAGGAGGCGGTACCGGCTTACCGGCAACATCGTGAACCTGAACGCCAAGAAAATGACCGATGCCGTGGGGGAAAAATGCCCGTGTAACGCCTTCAGATACCATGTCCTCTTCACTCAGGTCATTGACCAGGCCAGCGACACTCAGTAAAGCGGCAATACCCTGATGGGTTTTACGGTGGATATCGACGTAATCAACACCCGGGGCCACCATGCCGCAGAGCCGGAACTGTAACTGCTCAAGCCCCTGCACCAGTGCACCAAAGCGCCCTTCTCCCAGACCCGCAGTGGTGCGGGTGACGTCGGAGCAGTAGCCCCGGTAACACACGCCGGCATCAATCAGCATGCTGCGGGACTGGGCAGGCGCAACCACATCGTAATACTGGTAGTGCAATGTACCTGCATGTTCATTCACACCGATAATGCTGTGATAAGGCGCGTCAGCCTCACGCTGCTGCGTTGCGAGCTGGTACGCCAGGTTGATTTCAAATTCACTGGCGCCGGCCAGAAAGGCATCGCGTGCAGCGCGGTGGCCTGCCATTGCCAGCTTGTTTGCTTCAGCAAGGCAAGCAATTTCATAGGCGGTCTTGTGTATCCGTGTTTCATCAAGCGCAGCACAAAGCGCGCCGGAATTATGCTCTCCGGGCACCTCCGCAAGCAGCGAAGGGTCACCTGTCACTGCCAGACGCCCCACCTTGTCCAGTTCCGGTGCACAGCGGTGCTCACTGAAGCGAAGTTCAAACTCTGACAGCCAGGGCTCCTGACCCAGTTCAAGACTTGCATGCCAGAAATCAACAGGCTGATGCAGTGACAGAAGCGGCTTCCGGCCCTTCCGGATCAGCAGCCATGCGTGCTCAAAGCCGGTGAGTCCTGTCCAGTGCAGAAACGGCCCATAGCCATGAAAATGCCAGGACTGATCATCACCGTAGCGCATGGGGGCTGCACCTGAGCTGATAAGCAGGCTGTCATATCCGTGATCTGCCAGAACCTGCTCATAGCGGACCTGCAGAATATTCACGTGATCAATCTGAAGAGTTAGCAGATCGGTATCAGGCATGTTGATTTTCCAGTTTTTTCCAAAGGGTCAAAAGGTCATCTGAGCGTGGCTCATGCCGGCGGATCAGACGAATTTCCAGCGGAACATCCCAGCGCTCGTCGCCGGCCCGGGTAAGACTGCCGAAGTGCTCGCTCTTTTCCGTCATACGACTGGGCAGCCAACCCATGCCAAAGCCCTGTTTTACCAGCGCTTTGATGCTTGCCGACTGAGTGTTTTCGTTCAGGGGCAGGAGGTTCACTGAATCCCTGCTGCGCCCCAGATGCGCCTCAATAGCAGACTGTAAAAAACCCCGTGAGTGATAAGCAATCAGCGGCACTGTCTGCCCGGCCATGCCCGGCAGAGGAAACCGGGGCTTACCATTACTCCCCACCACACTCACAGGCACCAGCGACTCCCGGGCAAGAACAATGGATTCGTAGTCTCCCCGGACCAGCCGGTCACGCCAGGGCAGGTCCTGGTGCCAATAGCACAACACCAGATCACATTCGCCACTATCCAGAGCATCCAGAAACTGCTCCCCAACCCAGCTGGTGGCTTTGAGGTTAAGCTGCAGACGATCTTCGACACCCGCCTCGCTGGCCCAGCGTTGATAAAAATGAGAGAAAAGCCCCTGGGTTGAGCCCACACTGATGCGCGCAGACACCTCTGCTTCCATATCGGCAATCTGGCTGCGCACATCCCGGACATCCCGGGTTACCCGCTGGCACAATTCAAAAAAACACTCACCGGCAGGCGTCAGCGATAGAGGCAGAGTCTGCCGGTTGATCAGAGTTGCGCCCATGGCTTCTTCGAGCAGCTTGATGCGACGACTGAATGTAGGCTGGCTTACGTGCTGCAGTTCGGCAGCCCGCGAAAAATGGCGCGTACGCGCCAAAGCCATAAAATCTTCCAGCCAGCGTATTTCCATGGGCTCCCCAGCGAATGACAGATAAAGAGTGACAGTTGATCAAAGACTACCCACCGGGCGCATCATAGCGCATGGGCACCGCCCTCCTACAACCGCGCTTCCTCCACCGCATGGCAGGCCACCTGGGCACCACCATCAGTGGCAATCAGCCGGGGTATTTCCTGACGACAGCGTTCGTTGGCATAAGGGCAACGACCATGGAATACGCAGCCAGATGGCAGATTGACCGGTGTTGGTACTTCACCCTGCAGACGAATGTGGCTGGGCCTGTCGTCTTCAAGCCTGGGGATCGCCGACAGCAGGGCCTGGGTATAGGGGTGGCGTGGCTCGGCAAACAGTGTTTTGGTATCTGACAACTCACATACCCGTCCGAGATACATCACGGCGACCCGGGTGCCGAAATGTTCAACCACCGCCAGATCATGGGTAATAAACAGATAGGTCAGGTTGCGGGTTTCCTGGGCGTCCATCAGCAGATTCAGAACCTGAGCCTGGATGGAGACATCCAATGCAGAAATGGGTTCGTCCGCTACAATAAATTCAGGATCCACTGCCAGCGCACGGGCTATGGCAATACGCTGGCGCTGGCCGCCAGAGAATTCATGACCAAACCGGCTGCCCCAGTCCGGATCTATTCCCACAGACTGCATCACCTCCTGCACTTTGCTGCGCACTTCATCGCGCGCAAGCTCCGGGTGATGAAAATGGATCGGCTCTTCCAGAGTCTGCTGAATCGTCATGCGCGGATTAAGAGACGCATAAGGATTCTGGAATATCATCTGCATTTTCCGACGATACGGCAGCACATCCCGGCCTTTGAGATTATCAATGCGCCTGCCGTCGTAATGTACCTCTCCCGCGCTGGGCGATAACAAACCCATAACCGTGCGGGCGACCGTGGATTTGCCACAGCCGGATTCGCCAACCACGCACAAGGCCTCTCCTTTGTGCACCTGGAGATCAACACCATTGATGGCATGAACGGCCTCCTGCCTGCGCCGGAATCGGCCGTTTTGAAAGGTGATCTGCTCCAGCAGGCCGCCAGTCAGGTCAAACCGCTTTTCCAGGCCACGAATTTCCACCAGTGGGGAGGTCATGATCCGGCCTCCTGCATTTTTTTCTCCTGTTCAATCAGATTGCTCACCTCGTAACACGCTACATCCACGTTCCCGGAGCGCACATACTCAGGCATGGTTTGCCGACACTGATCGGTTGCGAAATTACAGCGTGGGTGAAACGGGCAGCCCGTCGGTACATTCTTGAGGGACGGCATGGAACCGGGAATCTGAAACAGCCGTGCACCTGGCTCGCCCATCTGGGGCAACGCATTGATCAGCCCCTGAGTGTATGGGTGCTGGGCATCATTAATAACCTCCCGGGTTGGCCCCTGCTCGATTATGCGGCCGGAATACATCACCAGCATGCGCTGGGTTACCTGGGAAACCACACCCAGATCGTGGGTTATCAGCATCAGCGCTACATTTTCCTGCTCGCACAGATCCAGCAGCAACGCCATGATTTCCGCCTGTATGGTCACATCCAATGCTGTGGTGGGCTCATCGGCAACGATGATTTCCGGATCCAGCAACAGGGCAATGGCTATGATTACACGCTGGCGCATTCCGCCAGACAATTCATGGGGATACTGATCGAGCCGTTTTTCCGGCGAAGGGATCTGTACCTTGCGCAGTTTGCTCAGAGCAATTTCCCGTGCCGCTTTTGTACTGATCCGACGGTGGGCCTTGATGGCCTCCACCATCTGGGTGCCAATGCTCAGCACCGGATTGAGGGTCATCATGGGATCCTGGAAAATCATGGCAATACGATTACCGCGGATCTTGCGCAGCTCCCGTTCACTCATTGCCGCCAGATCCCTGCCGTCGAACAGTATCTGCCCGCCGGCGATATAACCCGGGCGGGCAATCAGGTTGAGGATAGAGAAGGCCGCTACAGATTTACCCGCACCAGACTCCCCAACCAGGCCCAGCCGCTCCCCCTTATCAAGGCTGAAGCTGATACCGCGCAAAGCCGTGAGATCGCCGCCGCGAACTGCAAACCGAACATCCAGGTCTTTTACTTCCAGCAGTGGTGTGTTGCTATTCATGGTTCGTTAGCCCTTGTACAGCCGTGGGTTCATGACATCACGCAGCCAGTCACCCAACAAATTGATGACCAGTACGAGCACGACCAGCACCAAGCCGGGAATCAGGGTAATCCACCAGGAACCGCTCTGAATGTAATCAAAGCCGGATTTGATCAAAGAGCCCAGAGACGGCTGAGTCTCCGGCATCCCAAGCCCCAGAAATGACAGGGCGGCCTCGGAAATAATTGCGTTGGCGATCTGCACAGTGGCAATAACAAAAATCGGAGAGAGGGTGTTGGGCAGAATATGCCGGAACATGATGCGGTTAGTACGAAAACCCATCACCTTGGCCGCATCAACATACTCCTTCTTTTTCTCCGCCAGCACAGACGCTCGCACCGTGCGGGCAATCTGTGGCCATTCCGCGATACCGATGATGAAAATCAGCATGTAAATAGCGATCTCACCAAACATCAGGTTGCCAAAACTGGCTTTGAAAACCGCGCCAACAATAATGGCGACCATCAGGGTCGAGAAAGAGAGCTGAACATCGGCGATACGCATCAATATGGAATCTACCCGACCACCCAGATACCCCGCCAGCAACCCGAACAGAATACCCAGCGCCGCCTGCAGTACCACAGCACCAAAACCAATCAGCAGGGATACCCGGGTGCCGTAAAGAATAGTGGACAGCATGTCCCTGCCCTGGGCGTCTGTGCCCAGAGGAAAGGCAGAATCTGCACCTTGCATGCCCACCGGAGGCAGTTCCGAGTTCATGATATCGATCTGCGCCAGATCGTAAGGATCTGTTGGGGCAAACAGAGGCGCGAAAACTGCAGCCAACACCATGAGAATCAGCACGAGAAAGCTGACAATCGCTACCTCGTCGCGCTTGAAGCTGTACCAGAGGAAGGACTCGCGAAAGCGATTCCAGCGTGAAAGAGTCGCCGTTGTCATGCTTTCTTACCTGTCAGTTTGACCGTAGGGTTCACCAGCCCGTAAACCAGATCCACCAGTGTGTTCGTAACCACAAAGATCAGACCTACAACCATCAGGTAGGCAACGATCAGGGGAATATCACTGCGGGTGATAGCTTCCAGAAACATCAGGCCGACGCCGGGCCACTGGAAAACGGTTTCTGTGAGAATCGTATAAGCCACCATAACGCCAATCTGCACACCACCTACGGTGATAACCGGCAGCATGGTGTTCTTGAGGGCATGCAGAAAGTTGATGCGCATTGCACTGAGGCCTTTAGCACGGGCATAGCGAATATAGTCGCTCTGCAACACTTCCATCATTTCCGCACGGATCAGCCGAATGAACAGCGGCAGCATGATGGACGCCAGGGACACACAGGGCAGTATCAGATGCAGCAGACCACTCTCGGAGAAAAAGCCGGAGTACCAGGTGCCGAAAAGATGCGTCAGATCATCGCCCCGGCCATAGGATGGCAGGCCGCCCTCAGTGCTCAAGGCTCCGTTCAGCCACTGCCCCCAGCCGGTATCCGCAGGAAACCACTCAACGGTTATGCCAATGGAATATATCTGGATAAGAACAATGGCCGTGAGGAAGACCGGAATGGATATCCCGACGGTACTCACGCCCATAAAGAATTTTGCGAGCAAAGCCTGAGGCCGAATGGCGGCATAGACACCAATGGGCACCGACAACAGCATTATGATCAGGCTGGCACCGATCACCAGTTCCAGGGTCGCCGGCAAATGCTCGGAAATCACTTCAAGAGTGGGCTTGCCGTAAAAATAGGAGTTACCCAGGTCTCCCTGAATGGCTTTACCTGCAAAACGCAGATACTGCACCACTATGGAATCATTCAGCCCCAGCTCCTCACGCAAGGCTTCCCGCTCCTCCTGGGAAACGGACATACCCACCATTTCCTGAAGTGGATCTCCAAGACCATCCTGGATGGCAAACGCGATCACACTGATCACGAACATAACCAGCAGTGCCTGGGATATTCGCTGAACCAAAAACGCTAACATGCAAAATGTCCGGATAAAGCTGCAAACAAAAGGCCGGCGACGGAACCCCCGAAGCCGGCCTGCCGACGGAGCCTGTTACTCTACAACCAGGTCACCCAGGTACGGAAAGTTCATCACGTTCAGAATCGGCTCAATCTTCACATTCTTCTTGCTGGCCCATGCCAGATCCTGCCAGTGCAGGGGAACAAAAGCCGCATCGTCATACAGACGCTTCTCAACGTCCTGCAGCATGGCCGCGCGCTTATCCAGATCAGTCTCAACATTGGCCGTCTCAACCAGCGCATCGATTTCCGGATTGCAGTAATTGCCTGCGTTGTACTGGCCAGCGCCACTGTCTGCGTCGGTGCAGAAGGTCAGGAACTCATAGAAGTTGGCAGAATCTTCTGTATCCGCGTGCCAGCCGATCAGCATCATATCGGCAGAGCGGTCATCATACTCCGGCCAGTACTGGGCTTTCGGCAGGGTTTTCAGGTCCACCTTGATATTGATACGGGCAAGCATGGCAGCCGCTGCCTGGGCAATCTTGTCATCATTCACATAGCGGTTATTGGGCGCCATCATAGTGATGGTGAAGCCATCCTCATAACCAGCCTCTTTCATCAGTTGCCTGGCTTTCTCCACGTCATAACGTGGTTTCAGGGATTCGTTATGGCCCTGGTAGCCAGCTGGTGATAGCTGGGCAGCCGGCGTTGCAAAGCCCTTCATGATTTTGGAAGCGATGCCTTCCTGGTTGATAGCATAGGCAACGGCCTGGCGAACCTTCGGATTTTTGAAGGCTTCAACCCGCTCCTGGTTCATGTGGAACAGAATAATCCGCGTACCACTCATGGTAACCAGGTCCGAATCCTTGTCGCGCTTGATGCGATCGAGGTCTGTCGGTGGTACCGGGGCGATAAAGTCCACACCACCAGACAGCAGCGCCGATACCCGGGTGTTGTTCTCCTTGATCGGAGTCATCACGATTTTCTTCACGTTACCCGGGGACTCTTCATCCCAGTAATCCGCGAAGCGCTCAAACTCCATACGCACGCCCTGCTGGCGTGAGGTGACCACGTAAGGGCCAGTGCCAGACAGGTTGTCGGAAGCGAATGAGTTGCCATGTTTGAGAATGGCATCTTTCTTTTTCCCATCGGCTGTTTCGCCAGAATAGAACTTGCTGTCCATCGGGAAGATGTAGGTCGCGGTATTGAGAAGCAACGGGAAGGGTTCGCTGGTCACCAGCTCGAAGGTGTAATCATCAATAATATTGATGCCACTGAACGGCTTGAAGATAGCTTTGAAATCCTGGCTTTCTTTCAGGCGGTCATAGGTAAACTTAACATCTTTGGTCGTAAGCTCGTTGCCGGAATGAAACTTCACGCCTTCACGGAGCTTGAAACGCATGGTTTTGTCATCAACACGCTCCCAGCTTTCTGCCAGACGGGCCTCAAAGCCAAGATCTTTTGTCCAGCGCACCAGAGGATCAAACGTCATGTGGGACAACTGCAGAATGCCACCGGAGAGTTGTTCATGAATATCGAGGGTGACCGGATCGGCATCGTACGCCATCTTCAACTCTTTCGTCGCCTCGGCAGAAAGAGCAACAGGAGCCGTGGCCAGCGCCATGGTACCGACTAAAGCTGCAAGTAGTTTTTTCATTGCGTTTTCCGTCACTATTTTATGAGTTTTTACGGCACACCAAGGCTCGGGCGCCCCGGACGTCTACCCTAGAAACTAGTCGCGGAAACTACTTACAGCAATCGAAATTACAACTTGCCGCTATTCATGAACTGAATGATGACTTTCACAGAGAGGCACCGGAGCGGTTAAAGACGAAATACCAGGGGCAGCATAAGTGCGGTGAAAACCCCGGTCAGCCCCATACCCAGAGAGGCAAAAGCGCCAGCTGTATGGCTGATTTCAAATGCTCTGGCCGTACCAATCGCATGCCCGTTCAGGCCAAGCGCAAATCCGAGAATGCGCTCATCTTCAACCGGCAGCCACCTGGCCAGCAGATCAACAAACAATGTCGCAACAACACCGGTTATCAAAAGCCCGCCCATCAGCAAAGGCACAGATCCACCCAACTGCTCTGTAATACCAATAGCGATCGGAGCGGTTACAGATTTCGGTGCCAACGAAGCCAGTACCTCCGGCGTGGCACCCATTGCCCAGGCGATCACCACGGCGTAAACCGCCGCCAGCGTCGCCGCTATAGGCAGTGTGACAACAATCGGAATCCACAAGGCCCGTATATGGTGAATCTGCTGATACAGGGGTATACCCAGAGCGACTGTTGCGGGCCCGAGCAACAGGGTTATCCACTTGGAGCCGTCCTGGTAACTAGGGTAATCGACTGATAAAACTGCAATCACTGCTGCCAGGATGACTGCCGACAACACCACTGGCGGCATCCACAAGGGCTTGCCTATGCGGGCAAACAGCCAGCTACCGGCGAAAAAAGCACTCAAGGTGAGGCCTACTGCAAATAGCGGGCTGGCAGACAAAGCGTCCGGCACAGCAACAAAGCGCTCCATAAGCTCAGTCATGTCCCTGCTCCCGGGCAGAAAGGCGCATCACGCCTTTCATTAACAAAAGCGTACTCAAAACACTCAAAAAGGTACCCAGCAACAAAGCGGCCGCAACCGCGAGCCACTGCCCGGAGAACTGCGAAGCCATAAAAAACACCCCGACCACTCCCGGCATAATCAGCAGCACCAGTATGGAGATCAGCGCCTGGCTCGACGAAGCCAAAGCGTCACTTACCCTGCCCCGCAGCATCAGCGTAAACGTCATCAGGATCATGCCGAGCACACCACCGCTGACGGGCACCAGGAATACCAGCCGCAGAGCCTCACCAAGCAGAAAAAACAGAACAAGTATCAGAAAACCGCGCAACATCGACATACTGTCATGCTCACCTTTCAGAGAATTGCATTACACTAGCGCAAACCAACATATTGATACCAATGCAGGATTTCCATGGCGCTCAAAGCAACGATTTTTAAAGCCACGCTCAATATTGCCGACATGGACAGGCATTATTATGCAGATCACCAGCTAACGATAGCCCAACACCCGTCGGAAAATGACGAGCGCATGATGATCCGCATGCTGGCCTTTGCATTGAACGCTTGCGAGGGGCTTGAGTTCACCAAAGGCCTGAGCACTGATGACGAACCCGAGCTATGGAAAAAAAGCCTGAGTGACGAGATTGAGCTGTGGATTGAACTGGGCCTGCCCGACGAAAGTCGCCTGCGCAAAGCCTGCAACCGCGCGCGCCAGGTCATCCTTTACGCCTATGGCTCCCGTGCCGTACCGATATGGATGGAGAAGCACCAGAACAAGCTGAGCCGCTTCAACAACCTCACAATTATCGAACTGCCTACGGAGTCCACGGAGGCCCTCGCCGGGCTGGTAGAGCGCAACATGAACTTCCAGATAAGCATCCAGGATGGCGAGGTATCCTTCAGTAATGAAGGCGGGCTGGTGAACATAACGCCTGCACCTCTCTTTCCGTGACAGAGGCAGTCGCCATCAGCAAGCTTGGACTGGACAGAATAAGCCAGCACACGTAAGATTGCGCACTCGAAATTGACGCTTCGCCGTCACACTCGAATGCGCCCGTAGCTCAGCTGGATAGAGTACTGCCCTCCGAAGGCAGGGGTCACAGGTTCGAATCCTGTCGGGCGCGCCATATTTTTCAAGGCCTTACGTGAAAGCGTAGGGCCTTTTTATTTGGTTGTGCCCAAATGGTGCCTCGGATGTGCCCAAGGTTTTAAACCGCTTTCCATCATTACTGAAATTGTGACCCCTGCCCTGCACAAGGTATAAAAGTTTCTGGGCACCGAACTCAAGAAGGCATTGTCTAGACAATAGCTTCTTTGCGAGCGTGTTGTTATCTTCAAACCTTCCTAATTTAGTTGATTTATTGGGTCGATATATAGACGAGAGGTTTTCGGCGCAACCATCAGGAACGCCAAGGTACACGGCCATCTCGGACAACGCTCTGAAGTAAAGCGGGGCTGGAATAGTCATTCGGGTTCGCCCATTCACTGCCCCAGATTGATAGGGCCTAAATCAAACCACCGGTTTCAGTGGGTCCATCAAACTCCAACCCCGCCATCGCCAGTTTTGTTTACGCAAAATTCATCGGCAGCCCGGCCAAAACAACCGCTGCATCCGCATCGCTTTCATCATGAACATCGCCATAGGCTCGGCCACCAAACAGGATCAGTTGAACCGCATCGACCCTATCTGACAGTTTTTCGCGAAAACGATTACTGCCTCCCGAATACCCACCTGATCACTCACAACGACATTTTCCAGGCCAACCGGCATAGGCAGCGCCCCTAGCATGGGCGCGTTAGGGTCACACTGGGCCACTAGGTCTTTGTTTTTCTGTCCGTCACGAGTTTACCTTCGGTGGCCTCTACACACTCGGATCACTGCGACTGCCAATAATCTGGAGTAAGTTAAAAGTAACGCTCTCTGTCTTTTTGTTCATAAGTTTTCGGTTTGGTCGCAAAGCGAACATTCCGGCGGATAGACCAAAACTTGACCTAAGAGAAAATCAGCCTCTTTTTAGGGATGTCCAGAGCGCATTGCCCACATTGGTTATATGTCGGATGAATGAATCTCGCTTAAATGCGTCCTAACAGAAAGAATAGTTTCGTCTCTAATTTCGCGAGCGATTTGAGGTAAACGAATAATGTGGCTCGCTTCTTTGTTTGAATGCAGCCCATTAGACAGCCAATTGTTGCTACCCGAAATATAGTAGTCGCTGTCAACAACAACTTCCTTAATATGTGTAGGTACGTCACCCACCATGAACCTGCCTACAACTGATTTGGGGTCTTTTTCATGCGCGTTATGCGAAAAAATGATGAGTTCACTCAACTTATTTTTAGCCTCAACTGTAAATGACGTTTCGATGGCTTTTGATTCGCCAGATTTTCTCCACCCGGATTCGATATAAATTGTTACTCCGCGCTCCATTGCCTCTTTAAATCGCATGCATAGGCTGTCGTTTATTACCGAGCTCGAAATCCACCCCGAGCGTATACATAGAGTATTGTTGGCGCTATCGATGGCTCCATGAAGCGCTGAAAAATGTGCATCTTTACCAACTATTCTTTCTACAAAATCTTCATGCTCATCTATAGCCAGGCCATCTGCGCTTCTTTCATCAGCTATTATCTCGAGCTTCCGGATTAGCTCTGCCTTTTCGCGTTCCGAACCTACGCGACTGCCTACTCCCGCACCAACAAGAGCAGTTACAAGCGCTACAGGGACACCGATCGCGCCACCCATGGCAGCTATTCCCATGCCCCCGGTGCCAGCCACAATCAGCCCCAGAGCACCACCAACTGTTCCACCCACTTTTGTTGATGTGGTTACCTTTTGTGATGCGGATTTGGCGAAATCCATCCCTTTTTCAAGAATAGGTGCGGCCTCATCGATTAAAGGTTTCGCATCTTCGATCCATTCTGAAGCTTTTGCACGAGCTTTACGTGCAGCTTCGTTTGCCTTATCGCGAATAGATTTGCTCATTGGACTTCTCTGTCTAAAGACATATAACGAGGCTGTAGAAAAACTCACAAATGAGCGAGCATTCCACCGCCTACGATCTCGTTTTTTTCAGCCGGTCAGTTTGCCCAGCAACTTCCAGTTTCCGGATTGATTGTCCTTTATAGACCTCAATCCCGCTATTTCAGTGTTCAGGTGCTCTTAGCCTTGTGCCCAGGGGGCATTTCAGGACGCATTGCCGACACCCGTTCACGCAGCCATCCGTCCGTAATTCGCCAGCTTCTCAATATTATGTACCAGGCAGTACAGCTGCCACTGACTCTGTACCTTCTTCTTGCTCCGCAAACTGAAGCGATTGAGCCCCTTATTCGTGCCGATGTTGCCGAACACTGGTTCTACCACTGACATGCGGTGGCTGTAGATCTCTTTGCCCTTCGGGCTGTCCACCCGGTGTTTCATCCAGTCGGTGTAGTTGGGCTGGCGCTTGTGCTCGATTGTGAACGACACTTGGCGGCGCTTGCCGTACTTGGCTTTCTGGTTCTGGAACTTCGGGTCCCGGCTTCGGAATCGGTTGTCCGGCACGTAGCCATTGATCTGCCGTTCGTGCAGGTACTTCATGCTGGCTTCGTTGGCGAAGCCGGTATCGGCGGTAACGATGGTGCCTTGCTGGTAGATGTTGTCTGCAATACCCAGTTTCTTGAAGCGGGCTTCTACGCTCTCCAGCACCGGCTGCAGGGTATGGTGCTCCTGACCTTCGCCAAAGGCCTGGGCGTCGATGATGATCTGGTGTTTCTTGTCCACTGCAGCCACGCCGTTATAGCCCTGGGTCGTGCCCTTGCTGGTGGTCATCTTGGCACTTTCGTTATCGGTGATGTTGCTCTTCACTTCCTTGCGCCGTTTCCCTTGGCCCATCCTTGGGCTGCTCGTCTTTAGGAATCGGTCTACTTTCTTTGCGGCCTGATCCAGGGAGAGTATGGTTTTCGCTCGCCGGATGTCACGGTCCAGCTCGGCTTCCGTTTCCGCCTCGTCCCGCTCGTAATGGGCCTTGAGGTGGTGGCGAATCAGTCGTCGCAACTTCTCTCGCCTCTCGCCGAGTTCCTTAAACGTGCCGGACCATTCCTTGGCCGCGTTTGAGGACATTTTGCAGCCATCGATCGCGAAGAGTTCATTACCCAGCAAACCCTCCTCGTGACACACCAGCAGTACTTGCTCGAACAGTGCTTCAATCTCATCCGAGTGACTGCTGACGAACTTTGCCAGCGTGGTAAAGTGCGGAACCGTGTCGCAGGAGAGGGCTTTGAAGAGGATGTTGGTCTCGCAGCACCACTGCATCTCGCGGCTGGAGGTGATGCCCTTGGAGTAAGCAAACAGAATGATCTTCAGGAGAATGGCCGGATCGTAAGCCGTGCGGCCTGTGTCGTCGTTGCGATACTTCGGGTGAAACACCGACAGATCCAGCTTGTGTTCAATCAGGTAATGAACGGCGTGTTCGAAGGTGCCGGGCTGAAGCTGTTCCTGGTAGTTGATGACGACCATCGAATCTTGGTCGTAGTTGTAGTGTTTGAAGCGGGGCATGCCGACAGCTCCTTGTCTTATTTTCTCAATCCTATCAAAACCGGGTCAGTTTGGGGTTTTTCTACAGCCTCAACGCCATGTGCAGCGGCCGGTTTGGCGGGCGCAGCACGACAAACCGGTCCGACTGACGCTACTGGTTATACTTTCCAGCGATCTTAGTTTTAATCAACGTTTAATAAGCCGATTATTATAAAGGTCTTCTACTGGAAAAATCATCGTGTAATCATCCCAATTTAAATTCCCATCTACTATCTCAAAATCAAGAAAATTTTCTACCGATTTATACGGTTCATAATCAGGATGCCCATTTGAGAATATAAATGGAGCAAAATCGACACAAACAACATGGCCATCATTAAATTCTATTTCCAGTATGTGACCAATTTTATGCTTGGCGGATTCAACCAATAGTTCTGACATTTCGTACCTTTTGAGTGATCGTCTTGGGAGCAATGTGCTTTTTCTTTACAAAATAATCCACCCACTTATCTACGATCTCAGAAGCGTTTGCTTTAACAAATTCTTCGAATTCCTTTCATTTTTTGGGCTCTAAACCTGGTCCCTTATCCTTAAGCGTTACCTTATGAATTCACCCAGAAAAGAAATGGATCTCGGCCTTGGATTCTCGTCCATTGAACTTACCATGGATATGAATGGGCTCGTGTTCATTGCTATAGAAGAACAAGACGATACCAAGGTACTCATAGATTTTGGCATGATGATTCCTTCCTTTGATTTTATTTTATTTCCTTTATTTCACCAAACGGTGTACTGGCCCCGAGGGGATACCTTTTTGATCAATATTTCGAAAGTGACCGATTCTCTGTACGTATAACGCCAGGAGCGTCCCTTGCCTGCATTTGTTAGATTCAATCATTCGTGACCTTCCTCGCGAATTTACGAACAAGGTGCTTATCGTTAACATCAGCAAATAACCGTTTTATTGCCTCATCATCAGGCCCGGAAAATTTCATGAATTTTTTTCCGTAAACGCCATACTGACAATCCTTTTGCTTATTCTCAAGATCTCGTAGTATTAAACGCACTTTCTCACATGCCTCAACATATCTGAGCGCAATCCCAGGTAAGTCGCGGGTCTTTATGTTAGATATGATATACCTGTGTATCACGCGATCTCTTAATTTATACAACAAATTCAGATCTTTGTGATCATTGTCTTTAATGACATTATATTCAAGAGCATCATCATATATTTTTCGCTCCATCAAGCCTCGTTCATCTTCTGCTTGAAAAAGATATTTTGTTGGGACCTCGTCCGTCTGATTCTTCAGTTGAATGGCGATGACTATGCTCAACCTTAGAAATGCATCAATCTGATTGGCGGAAACGGCAATCACTTCGACAAAGGAATCTGATTCTATCGCGTTATCCAGAAGGTCGTACGATGCAGCCAACGCTCCTTGGAATCGATCAAACTTTTCCATATCAGAGGCTAGCTTTCGGTCTCCGGGAGGGACAATAACCACAGATTTTAAAATTTTATGAACTAAGCGGAGTTCTTCATTTATCTGTTCATCGTTATCAAGACTTGCATCATGGATATATTTACCGATCAAAGCCTGATCTGCTGAAGCCCCATAAAACATGTGAACACAGAACTCTGAATCATCCATCCTGGAAGGTCGCCATCTAAACTCGGGCACACCATTCGGATACTCACCTGCAAGTTTAGGTGCTATTTCCTCTAGTGGATAACAGCTAATCTGAAAACACCCGTTAGCGTTTTCATAGGGCTGAAAGCTGTATGGGGACTTTTCCTCTTCGCCTTCCACAACAGGGTTGAGGTATTGACACTCTGTTGGAATTTGAATCAGGAATATCCCGTTGGGCTCTGTCCAATGCTTCATTCAGCATACCCGTGAAAAATCTAACGCCCGGCTCACGCGCCGGTTTGGAGCCGCGAAGCGGCAAAAAATCGGTCGCTGTGCAGCCGATTGTTAAATCCTTTGATGTACGGTATCCTGACCATGTTTAATATCCTGTACAGGAAACAACCTTATGGATGCCATTAGCTACACAGCCGCTAGATCCAATTTAGCAAAAACCATGGATCAGGTCTGTGAAGACCATTCCCCCGTGATCATCACCCGGAGCAAGTCGCAGTCCGTGGTAATGATCTCCCTAGATGACTACGAGGCGCTGCAAGAAACTGCGTATCTTCTGCGCGCACCAAAAAACGCACGGCGCTTGCTGGAATCCGTTGACGAGCTGGAGCAAGGCGGTGGTCAAGAGAAGGAACTTCTTGGATGAAACTCATCTTCTCCGAGAACGCTTGGGAAGACTATCTGTACTGGCAGAAAACCGACAAAAAGATTCTTAACCGAATCAACAAGCTGATCAAAGAAACCACGCGAGAGCCGTTCGAAGGTGTTGGCAAACCAGAGCCCCTCAAACACAGCCTTGCCGGGTACTGGTCTCGCCGGATAAACGAAGAACACCGAATAGTTTACAAAATCACGGATGACGCTGTGCTTATCGCCCAGCTCCGGTATCACTACTGATTTAACGCTAAACACTGCGGCGGCTGAAAGCCGTCCGCTGCTGTGACTTGTTAAGAGAACGAATCTCCAACTCTAGCTTCCGTTTCTGTAACTCGAGGATTTCATCATGTACCGGCTGCACATTTCGGTACCAGCGATAGAATCCGAAGCAAGATGAGTAAAAACCAATCGCAAAAATTGCTGCTAGTATCCACTTGGCATGCTCTCGATTGTTCACAGCTATCTGGACTTGTTTATCCAGCAGCTCTTCTCGCTCCTTAGCTAGCGGGTCCTCGCTACCTTTAAGGTCGAAATATGCTTGCGCACTGTCGAAAATAACCTGGTTTGCAGTTCGGCTATTTATGCACATGAGCGTGAGACTAACGACCATTACCACCAACCCGAAAGTTGCTAGAAACTTATAGATGTTGTCAGTTGCAACGGGAATTCGTGGATCCATATATCCTCTTAACGCCGCTCAGCACGCGCGGCTTTGGAGAGGAGGCGAAGCCGCAATGGAAAAGCCGTCGCCGTGACTGGCATGGTTATGAATGCTCACATGCTGAACCAATAGCAGCGCTCATTTCGGAAAGTGTACGTCCATCAGCGATTTCGATAAAAGATGATATGCCAAGCCAGATCATCCAAGCACCGGCTATTGGGAGAAGGTAGCCCATTAGCTTCGGTATTTTCGCCCGCCTTCCGCTGCATTTCCTAAATATGCCGGACCATGGAATGTCAGAGGGTGGATAAAAATCGCGCCCTCTGCTCTTGATACTAAAATAGAGAAAGTACAGTGAGCCGATGGCGAAAGTACCTGGCAGCACGAAACAGAATATAAGCAGACCAAGAAGCGACGCATCAATACCAAGCAAAAATGCACACTCCGTGTTATCCAAGAAGGACACATATGCGGCGAACGCCATTGCCACCAGCGCCGGAGCCAAAAAAGGAAAATAAAACTTAATACCTCGAATCATGAACTACCCAATTTCATAACGCCAAGCTCACCTGCAGTTTTTGCGGAGAGCAATTGTGTGAAATGGAGCTACGCGACATACACAATTGAGCGTAGAAAAAAATGTCAGGTGCAGCTTTTTGTTATGCTGTTTTTCTTGCAAGGAGCAGCTCACACACAACATCATGTACTTCTTCCTCGACTTCCCCTTTTGTCGGGTGTAGCTTTATACTATTTAGCTTAAAGCGACACAACTGAAAAACTTCTTTTTCCACCTGATACAGGAAGTGCGAAACTATCCAGTATTTCCATACATCGTCATCACTATTTAGGACATCTAATACTGGCTTAACTAGCTCCACACCCAGCGTAGACAAACGTTCAGAAACAGGTCCGGCTATAGGCCAATTTAAATCCTGCAAGCATTCAAGCAAATCATCTATATATGGCACGAGATCTTCGTTTGATGCAGCCATCATATTTTCACAAGCTTCATCATCGAATTTATCTACTGGAACTAATCTCATTGTATAAATACCGTATAACGAGCCTGTAGAAAAACCCTTAACAGAGCCTGATCCACAGCCGCTTTGTTGTTTTTTCATCACCTGCGGTTAGCTGGCACAAGTTCGCTCATTCGCCAGTAACACCCAAGAAATAGTAATAATCAGCCCCCAATGCTGCCCATCCGGCTGTCTCAGGACTAATTCTAGCCGTACCATAGCCCAGCTATCATGCCGCTAACTGTCCGTAATTCGCCAGTTTCTCAATATTGTGAACCAGGCAATACAGTTGCCACTGGCCTTGCACCTTCTTTTTACCTCGCAGACTGAAGCGACTCAGGCGTTTGTTCGTGCCGATGTTACCGAACACTGGCTCCACCACGGACATGCGGTGACCATAGACTTCCTTGCCCAGCGGGCTATCCACCCGATGCTTCATCCAGTCCGTGTAATTGGGGAGCCGTTTGTTTTCGATGGTGAATGACACCTGCCTGCCAGACCCATTTCGGTGATCCGCTGATGCTGGATTCTGCATGCACTGGTGCTTCTTCGGGCAGTGGCGGCACTGAAGCAGCCGACCCTCGAAGTGCACCCGGATTTTCCCGTTTAACGCTTCCCGTTGACCGCGATAAGTAAGGGTTTCGCCGGACGGGCAGACACAGCTTAGCTTCACTGGATCGAACTGGAATTCGCTGGCTGCCAAGGTGCCCTTCCAGCCCTTGTCCGGGAGGTTCTGGTGCCGCTTACCGTATTTATCTTTCTGCTCCGCGAACTTCGGGTCGCGACTGCGAAAGCGGTTGTCCGGGATGTAACCATTGATCCGTTGTTCATGCAGGTACTGCATGTTGGCTTCGTTGGCGAAGCCGGTATCAGCCGTCACAACCGCGCCGGTTTGGTAAATGTCATCCGCGATGCCCAGTTTCCGGGATCGAGCTTCCACACTTTCCAACACCGGCTTTAAGGTATGGTGTTCCTGACCTTCGCCGAAGGCTTGGGCATCGATGATAATCTGGTGTTTCTTGTCCACCGTGGCCACGCCGTTATAGCCCTGAATGGTGCCTTTGCTGGTGGTCATCTTGCCGCTTTCGTTATCGGTGATGTTGCTCTTCACTTCCTTGCGCCGTTTCCCTTGGCCCATCCTTGGGCTGCTCGTCTTTAGGAAGCGGTCAACTTTAGTCATCGCTTCGTCGAGCGAGAGAATGGTGTTGGCGCGGCGAATGTCTCGATCCAGCTCGGCTTCGGTTTCCGCCTCATCCCGGGCGTGGTGTTCTCTCAAATGGTGGCGGATGAGTCGTTTCAGCTTCTTGCGCTTTTCTTCCAACTCTTTAAAGGTGCCCGACCATTCTTTGGCGGCGTTCGAGGACATTTTGCAGCCGTCGATTGCGAACAGTTCGTTGCCCAAAAGGCCTTGCTCATGACACACCAGCAGCACTTGTTCGAACAGTTCTTCAATTTCCTCGGCGTGCTGACTGACGAACTTGGCCAATGTGGTGAAGTGCGGGACGGTATCGCAGGACAGCGCTTTAAAAATGATGTTGGTCTCGCAGCACCACTGGATCTCGCGGCTGGAGGTGATGCCCTTGGAGTAAGCAAACAGAATGATCTTCAGGAGAATGGCCGGATCGTAAGCCGTGCGGCCTGTGTCGTCGTTGCGATACTTCGGGTGAAACACCGACAGATCCAGCTTGTGTTCAATCAGGTAATGAACGGCGTGTTCGAAGGTGCCGGGCTGAAGCTGTTCCTGGTAGTTGATGACGACCATCGAATCTTGGTCGTAGTTGTAGTGTTTGAAGCGGGGCATACCGACAGCTCCTTGTCTTGTTTTCTCAATCCTATCAAAACCGGGTCAGTTTGGGGTTTTCAACGCCCGGCTCACGCGCCGATTTAGAGCTGAGAAGCAGCTAGAAATTGGTCGCTATGCAGCCGATTGTTAGCACTTTGGAGCCCATTGACAAAGCTCGCAATTCCTTCAGCGTATGACCTGCAGCAGCGGCGTATGGGCAAAGGCCCTCGGATTCGGCAGCCTTCAGAACTGATGATCTGGGTCTTAAGTTTTTAAACGGGTATTCCTGGTATTTACTGACAGGCCGTTATGGTATCCAGAACCAGTTTGTCGACTTTCTGGTAGACGGGAATATTCTCCTGATTAATCATGTAGGAAACCTGAAAGCCATCCCTTTTCAGCACTCTTGTGCAGTCATAGCTTCCGCCATGGTTGTCATAACAGCTGCCCCAACTTTTCGTTTCACCGTCGAAGTCTTCCAAAAAATGCCAATAGTAGGGGCTATCTGTCTCAACTTTTCGAAGACTGGCATGTTCCGGGACTTCCAGTACGTTCTCTGTTGCCAGCTTGTAGCTCCTTACCACATCAAAAGTCAGGTACAAGGACTGCCGGAGTTCGCTAGTTCGGACCTTGACTGTTGGTTGATACCCAGAAACCACTTTCGCTACATATTCTGCCGGAATCATCAACCGCACATCAAATGGATTGTCGTCGGTATCGAAATTCCCGTCTACAGGCGTGCCCTTACTAGAAGTATCCGCCACTCGAAATTCTTCTGGCGTACAGAAGCCAGCACTGTTTTGCGCGTTTGGAGCGTGCGAGGGGGCGCAGGCTGGTAGCAGGACCACTGCTGATAGGATTGCTGGGGAAAGTTTGTTCATTGTGCTTTACCGGTATACACCTCAGTCGAATCACAATCATGGCAATAGAGATGTCCATAAGTGTCAAACTGGAGTTGTTCCGGAATGGCGCCGAACCAGGTGCCTCCGTAGAAACTTGGAGGAATATTGAACTGCTCAAATGCTACATGGTGGTAGTCTGCCATCTGCTTGAGGCTAAGCAACCCTGGGACCTGACCAACTTTTTTCTCATAGTCATTTCTCGTATAAAGAGCATGAAATTGGGCGACTGCAAGTCCAATCTCTTTAATCTTCGCTCGTATTTCCGCGAACGTACCTATGTGGCCACCTTTCTCGAGCCCAACAGCAAGATTTACAACTGTTGATATGGCCATAACGTCCCAGTATGCAAAAGGCCTATAGCTCCAGTACTCGGGATCCCCGGTAATTATCGCAGTTCTTAATTTTTCGGGATCAGAAACCCCAAATAGCGTAGCCAATTCGTACAACAGGATCTTTTTTCTGAAGGCGGCTATACCAGAATGTTTCAAGATCCTTTTGAGCGAGAGCAATGTCTTCTTTGGGGGATATTTGAAGAGAGCGTTCCATAACTTTTCATCCATAAAAGTAACTGTCCTTTGAGTCGAGAATTAGAACGGAAAACTTCCAGCCGGTCAATCGAAGCGTGCCCAAGGCCGTCCTTCGAACCTGATACACTCTGTATCTAAGGTATAGTGCTGGTGCTTGCGCTGCGGGCCCGTTAGTTTCATGATGACAGCGGCCTGGCAAGTGGGAACCAGCAGGCGCTGCTGGGTTGCCAGCAAGACGGCGAACTTTGACGACCTTGGTGCTCACCCAATTGCGCAGGTTATGCTGCCAAGCCCCCCCCCGCAAAAAGCGCCGAAACTGTTGCCGCTAACGCCTGCATAAACGGCGCCCGACTAGGGCGTCCGGTGGACGGCCGTCAGGCCGGGAACGAATTTAATGCACTTGTTATGTATTTTTTTTTGCTTTACGCACTGACTCAACACAGTAAGCAAACCCACCGATTAAAAACAACACTAATGAGAACGGGAGATAATTAACAATAATCTCTTCTTCTCCGGCCAGCACATCATGGGCATCTAGGAGCACTTTTTTGCCGTAGGTTAGCTGGTAAAAGTCAATACCTTCAATACTCCAGTTTGTTAAAAGTGAGACCTTTCTGTTTAACGGGATTTCTTCAAGAAAACAGCAATTCGCAACAAGGTTACTAACAACGCGCAATTGCTTTATACCATCATCGGTTTTAACACGAAGACGATACTCTTCTGGTGCTCTTGATGGGTTATGACGCCACTTTTCTATTATGACACCTTCTAGTTCTGTTAACTCCGAATATTCGAGCGGTGGCGAAATAAAACAGCCCCAAACATAAAAGCAAAAGAATAAAACCGATAAAGCTAAAAAAAATCGTTTTATCAAGGATACGACATCGTCGAAGCTTTTAATTTTTGAGAAATCACCGTAATACACTATTTCCCCTTGTGTACATAACAGCTTATTAGTTTGAATTTTTATTAAACCGCAACGCCATCACCCCGTCCAAAACTGAGTCACCGCCTGAATAATATCGACTTTTCAGGTCCTTACTATCCCGCTCTCGGGCGCTTTTCTTCTCCCGGGTCTGTGAAAAGTTTGCAGGCGGGTTATTGTTGCACGTTTTTGCAAGTTAAATCCAAAAGACAAAAAACTTCCTGCGCAAAATCAATGGGCTACTAGAGTGCCTTGTGGAAAGTGTGCAGCGCCATGCAAATTAAACCGCAGAATATTTGACATTTTCGAGGCCTTTTCATCATAACTGTATAAATATACAGATCTTTGCCAAGGAGGGGCGACGTGTCTAAATCACCATTTCTGCAATCGGTTCGCACGGAAATTAGGACGAAGCAATACAGCTATCGAACCGAGAAAACCTATCTGTACTGGGTCCGTCAGTTCATTCTGTTCAATGGCAAGAAGCACCCTGCGGTGATGGGCAATCACGAAATTGAGCGTTTCCTGAATCATCTCGCCGTAAATCGAGGGGTCAGCCCCGCCACCCAAAACCAGGCACTTTGCGCCATAATCTTCCTTTACAAGAATGTGCTGAAAAGGGAGATCGAAAACCTGCACTACAAAATGTCGAAAACACCTCGGCGCATGCCCACGGTTCTCAATCCAGAGGAAGTCGCTTCTATTCTGGGGAATATGGAAGCGGAGTATTGGCTAATCACTGCACATCTTTACGGCTGTGGCCTGAGGGTCAGCGAAGCTCTTTCGCTTCGCATAAAAGACATCGACCTGAAAAGCCGGAACTAGCTGGTGTTCAACCGTAAGGGACGGAAAGATCGATATACCCTTCTTCCCGGCAATTTGAGAGATAACATGGAGCGGCAAATTGCCCATTCACGAGAGATCCATGAGTCCGACCTGGCCGAAGGATTCGGGCTCACATCGGTTCCGGCCTCTCTGCATAAAAAGTATGGACCAATCATGAAAGACTTTGGTTGGCAGTATCTATTCCCGTCTTCAACACGATGCGTTCACCCCATTGCAGGCTATGTGTGCCGACATCACCTTCATCATTCAACCTACGCGCGGCGATTACGGCAGGCCGTGAAAGGGAGCGGAATTACCAAACGGGTGACGGCGCATACTTTTCGCCACGCTTTTGCCACTGACCTGCTCCCAACGTTCCCCTACCGAAAACGGTGCCCTCCGAAGGCAGGGGTCACAGGTTCGAATCCTGTCGGGCGCGCCATATTTTCAAGGCCTTACGTGAGAGCGTAGGGCCTTTTTAGTTTCCTGTGTCCTGATTGCTCTCCATGTTCGCGAGGGCACAGCACCAGGAAACTTTTCGCGCTATTGAGCAAGCATCCGGGAAGACCTCAGACCCCACGGCTGGAGCCCCGTTTCCCTATGGAAACTCAGCAGGCACCAAGGTCAATTGGTACCCCAATGGCTCTATCGCTTTTTTAACAGATTCCAGAAGAACCCGGGAATCGTCACGCTCTATATTCATAAGGGTGGTCTTCGACAGACCACACAATTGAGCGTAGTCTTCCAGCGAGATACCGACAAAGCGCTGGCGGATCTCACGCACCGCGGCACCCACCGAGATCTTGCCCTGCTTCATACGCTTCTCAAGCTCGGCCTGGGCCACTTCGCGCTTATGATCTTCAACCTTTGGTGGCATTCTAGGCATAGTCGCCTCCCCCCTCATTTTTCAGGGTTTTCAGGAACCGCGCCGGGCGCTCAAAGACAATATTCCTGTGTTCCAGAACCCGCTCGGGCACACCCATCTCCACAACTTTCTGTCTCAGGTCCGCCAGCTTTTCCAGCTCAGCGATAAACCGGGCCCGGGTGGTATCCGGATCCTCGGCAAAGTCCTGTATGACCCTGTGGTAGTCAGGCTCATAGATCGAATGCTGATAATCCTTCGGCCAGACCGTCGCTCGGGCAATGCCCTCCTTGTCCAGCACCATGGGTGCCAAGTCGTAGGTTGGGGACAGGCTGATTCGGCCGTCACGCTTGATCAGAGCAGTGTTTCGCCCGTGATTATCACTGTTGCCGATCGGTGCGATGCACCCCTCGTTGAGCAATTTGAAGTCAACGGACGGGCCCGGATCCCCGGTAACGTCCCAATGACGGAGCAGATACCGTCGCCCGGCACTCTGAGGAATAATATCCCGGAGCACCGGAGCAACCGCCTCCTGTGGGTATCCTTTCATCAGGTGCCCGGGGGCATTGTGACCGATGGCCCGCTCGTCCTTGAATGACAAGCCCTCCTGCGCAGTGGTGACCGCATTCACATACTGACCGTTGTAGGTGAACGCCATGTCACCAGTCAGGCCTGCCTTGGGGTTCGGGAACCGGACAGTACCGGCGTCGTGCCACTCATGGCCCCAGTAGACCTGTACGGTCAGGATCTTTTGTTCGCTCTGCATCGTCATGCCTAAATACCATTACAGTGGACTTTACCCTAGCCATTAACTGACTTAAATACCAGCATAGTGATATATAATACCGTAAAGCCGGCATCTAAAGTCTATTATGCTGATATATAGACCCAAGCCTGAGATAGCTCGCGGAGTAAACGCAACTCAACTTTGCTTACTTTCTATCGAGTAGTAATGGCGCCTTCCAATTGATAGATTGGCCTATCCAAAGATCGCTGATAAAGTCGTAAAAGTTAGTAAGGTAACCACCTACAACAATTCAGTCTTTTCGTTTGTACCTGAGCGGTTCATAGTTTTAAAAGCGCCGGGTAGTGATTCAGGGTATAGGGAGTTAACTGTGCAGGAAGGCATTAACCCATCGGCAAATTTTGCCTTTCTGGCTGAACACGACCCTCTTTTCGTTGAGCTTTCCAGCGCTGCTGAACGAAGAACTCACGCGTATTCTGATCGACCAGCAACTTGTTGAAGCCGGCTGGGAAGCCGACAGCCAGGAGCTCACTTACCAGGGAAGACACCATATCTGGTTCTGCTCAACCTCAGATTACAGGCAAGGGCTTATCGGAGGTGCGGCTGCGGCTGCCGCTCCCACCCCTCGCCGAACAAAAAGTCATCGCCGACAAACTCGACACCCTGCTGGCCCAAGTGGAAAACTCCAAAGCCCGCCTCGAACGCATCCCGAAAATCCTCAAACGCTTCCGCCAGTCCGTGCTGTCTGCGGCAGTGAGTGGGCGGTTGACGGAGGAATGGCGGGGATCTGCTGATTTGGCTAACTGGGAATCAGACGAGTTAGGTCGTTTTATCGAAAAGCCACGCTACGGCTCTTCCTCCAAATCTCAAAAGTCCGGTGACGTTCCCGTCCTGAGAGTGGGCAACCTCCAAGATGGAAGACTCGATTGGGCAGATCTTGTGTACACCTGCGATCCAGAGGAAATCGAAAAATACCGACTCGAACCCGGGGATGTTTTATTCAACCGCACAAATAGCCCTGAGTTGGTTGGCAAAACCTCGATTTTCAGAGGCGAGAGGAACGCCATTTATGCCGGATATCTAATCAAGATTAAATGCTTGTCCAGCCTGAACCCCGAGTTTCTGAACTATCAGTTGAATAGTCCGAAAGCAAAAGACTACTGCAAAGCACATCCCTGTGCGTTGCCCTTCGGGCCAGCCTGCGGCTGTCCAAAATCGCTCCCGGCGATTTTGTCGGGGGGAACTGATCGAGCAGTGGCGCAAGGACAACCCGGAGCTGATCAGCGGCGAGAACAGCGCGGAGGCGTTGCTGGAGAGGATCAGGGTGGAGCGGGCGACGATGAAGCCGGCAACACCTACTTGTGCTTCACACTCAAAGCCGGCCTGATGAAGCGCTTCAATGACGGCGACCTCAAAATCACTATCCGGCGCTTTGCCCGTGTGAACCGGAGTTCCATCCATGTTGCCCTTCTCGGCATAATCCAGGAAATTTCGAAGGGCAATGACACCACGTTTCGACGTCTCCGAAATCAATATGTCATCGGGTTCTACCCCGTTACTGCGATCATTACTAACGTCTTGATTTCGTGACGACTATTGTTCTACAGCAGCGATATCATTTGGCTTCGATGTCAGGCTCAAGATGGGTTTACGGGATGCTTACGAGTGGTTACCGTCTCTGATTAATTGGGCAGCGCGCCCCTACAGGAATCATACTCCTGTATTCATACTCGAAGCTATTGACAGTAAATCCGGCCTCGGCAATTATGCACCATAGTTAATTGACAGGATCGTCAAACTCATACGACAAGGAACAGTTTATGAGCGCCATAGCTACTGATCGTTACGTTACTTCTGATTTTAAAAATTCCCCTCTACTTGCTCTTGCCGATCTGATGGGCTTAAGAAACTACCAATCCCAGATATCCGCCTCCCCCGACCTGTATGCTCCTATATTGAATGGAATTGCAGTATTCAGACACCTTCCAGTCTCAGCTCGTGCTGAAGTGAACAGGTTAATCAGAGATGAAGTGCCAAGAGGCCATATAACCCAACACCTACTGACACTCGTAACAGATCAAAGTGTTCAGCCGTACTGGTATATGTGGTCTCTATCTGATGAAGAACTTCAGGAGTTTTTTCAGTTCTCAAAATCAAAAGCCGCTATCACAGATCAAATGAACCCGGTTTCGACACCAAATATTACTGTTGGGGCGTTGGCTGGGGCTCTTTATTACACATCAAAAAATGGATTAAGAGCTCAAGCAATGCAGATTCTTGCCCCCTTCAAGGAGAGCGGACTGGCCAAAGAGGTCGCTCGCCGTCTAGGCTTTCAGAATCGAATGGTATCTGGTATCGGGCTGATGAGTATACCTGCCATTATTATTATTTCAGGCCTAAACATCATGGCTACGAAAGAGTCGAGAATGGCAAAACGAGAACTTGCCGCTCGCGGGCTGCTCGCGTACAGCGACCTTTAGCATGGCTGTAGTGCTCATTATCACGAGCCTACTTGGGGCGTTTACTTACTATGTCTCGCTTAGCGCATTAGTGAACAAGAGGGTTAGCAGAAAAGACCGAATTTGGCCTAGATTGGTAGGCGTACCAGCGTTGTTTCTATCTCTATCTATAACTCTGATAGCTTCTTATTTTGGCGCTGAGCCGACTCTTTGGCTCAGCGCTGCGATATGGCCCGTGATTGCTCTTGCACTACACGGCGGTTACAAAATCGTGCTTGATGCGCTAGTGCAACAAACAGAAACCAAAGAAGTCGAAGATGAAATTGATTGAGAAGAGGCTCACACCAATACGACTTATCCGTCATCTCACATGGCTAACGGTATCATTGGTAACGACGGCCCATGCAGTCGGCGAGGAACTTCTATTCGAAGAGCGATTACTGCCACCTGTCACTGCATACTTGGATCTCCTGCTCTGCGCGAACACTGCACAAAGATATCGCAACAACGATGGCGATGCAGAACGTTACCGGATGGCTGCATTTGAGGTCCAGGATCTGACAGATGAAGCCGGGTGGAGTTCGAATGTCATTGCGGCAACTGTGACTAAACTTCAAGAGAGTCGATCAGACCTAGTCCTTAGGGAGGGCGATAGCCCAGAAAGTTTTTATCTCCGGAACTTCTCTGGTGAACGGTGTGAGCAGGAACTACAGAATGTCAGGGTTTATCGGGAGCGCGGTGTTCCATCCCCATAGAATAACAGAGCTAGGGAGTGTTAAGGAGACTCTGAATAAGTCCCCAAAAAGCGTGCAGCAGATAGCCGCCAGAAGTTATATCCGCCCAGGAAGAAGAGGCTCGACCCTATCGAACGGCTGCACAAGATCTCCGCGAACTCGCATGCATTGCACCCGGGGGCGTCATAACTTACGGAAGTATTTAATCTACAAAAGATCGGCAAGACTTGCTGAACATTTTGAGGCAAGTTTTTACTCGAAGGCATTCGCTACATCTGGCGGCAGGAAAATAATCAGAACCCACTATAAGGCGCGGGCTCTGATTGTTTTTATAATCCAGAGCAAGCGTGACCGTTATCAACAACGATTTCAGAACCCGTCATCGCTCTTCCTGCATCAGAAGCAAGAAGCAGGAGCGCACCATCGAGATCCTGGACCTGACAGAACTTGCGCGCAGGAATACGCTTTTTAAGCCTTTCCCCCGCGTCACTTTCCAGAAAATCCTGATTGATTTCAGTCATTACATAGCCTGGCGCCAATGAGTTGACTCGAACATTATGCCGCGCCAGCTCCAGCGCCATAGAACGAGTCAGGTGAGCCAGGCCTGCCTTGGCCGCACAGTAGGGCCCGACACCACCCGCCAGGCGGGTGGCGAGAATGGAGGTAACATTAACAACACTACCACCGCCATTCTGTGTCATTCTGCGGGCGCTTTCCTGAGCTACGATCCAGGCACCCTTGAGGTTGGTCTGCACAATGGCGTCCCAATCATCGTCTGTGTAATCCAGTGCTGCCTTGGTATCACTGACGCCGGCGTTGTTCACAACAACATCAATGCCACCATACTGACTGCAGATCTCGTCAAGGCAGGCAACAACTGACGCTCGTGAGACGACATCAAGAGGCAATGCCAAGGCAGCACCGCCCTCATTCTGGATATCCGCGACCAACTCCTGAAGGCGGTCAACCCGACGTGCGCCCACAACCACCTGAGCACCTGCTTTGGCCAGTGTTTTGGCAAAGTGGCGCCCAAGCCCGCTTGATGCCCCTGTAACCAGTGCACGCTTACCGGCCAGACTGAAAAGATGATGACTATCCGCCATGATTAACCTTTCGATTTGTCGGTATTGCGAGCGAGAATTTTCCTTGCAAGACTCATCCGGTGAACCTCGTTCGGGCCGTCATAAATACGGAAGCCCCGGGCGTCCTTGAAAATTTTCTCTACAACATTTTCTCCTGAAACACCCTGCCCACCCAGAACCTGCACACTCCGGTCAATCACTCTCCAGATACTCTCGGAACTGATTACTTTGGCCATACTGGACTCGGTATTTCCGCGCTCACCTTTGTCCAGCACCCATGCGCAGTGCATGATTGCCAGCCGCGTAGTCAACATATCCATCTCGTTATCGGCCAGCATGAAGCCTACACCCTGATGTTCTCCCAGGCGTTTTCCGAAAGATTCCCGTGTACTTGCATATCGACAGGCCTCGTCATGGGCCCGCTGAGCTGCTCCCAGCCAACGCATGCAATGGGTCAGCCTTGCCGGTGCCAGACGAACTTGCGCGTACCGAAACCCTTTGCCAATTTCGCCAAGTATATCGGTGGCAGGCACTCTGAGATTTTCAAAGCGTACAACGCCATGGCCGCCGGTGAAGCACGAGTCCATAACATCCATCATACGGTCAACGATAAAACCGGGCCTGTCAGTATCTGTCAGAAACATGGTGGCGTTTCCATCATCAGTTCGCGCCATGATGATCGCAAAAGCGGCACCTTCTGCACCGGTTATAAACCATTTTTTACCATTGATAATATAATCATCGCCGTCACGAACAGCCGTTGTGCTTAGCATTGATGGGTCCGACCCAGCACCAGGAGAAGGTTCTGTCATCGCGAAACAGGAGCGCGTTTTCCCTTCTACCAGAGGTCTTAGCCAGCGTTCTTTCTGGGCTTCTGAAGCCACCACATCCATCAGGTGGACATTTCCCTCATCCGGCGCATGAATGTTCAGCGCTGTGGGCCCTAACGGTGAATACCCGGCTTCCTCAAAGATCACAGCTTTCGCAACATGAGACAGCTCAGCACCACCCATTTCACGCGAAGCATGCAGAGTAAGCAGTCCCTTTTTTCGGGCAAGGGCTACCAACTCATTTCGAAGCTCTTCGGTGGGGCCGTGGGGTGTCTGGCGCGGATCAGACTCCAGCGGCATAACTTCATCCCGGATAAAGCTGCGCACTTTCGCCTGCAGCGCCTTGAGCTCATCACTTAGTTCAAAATTCATAGTCATTTCCCGATTATTTTATTAATTAAAAACTGAGCACCGTGAACATGCATCCTTGTCACATCGACAACATGGATTGAGCTATTCGCTCCATCACTGTCGAGCGCTCACCGGATTTAACAGGGTTGTAAGGCGTGTGGTTAAGGAGGCGCAGATACGCTTTGGCTGAACCATCAGCATTTGGGCGGTCTACATCTACAATATTGAGGCAGGCATGGTCCTGCTCAAGAAACGGCAGAGATGACAGATCCCCGCTCATCAGCCACGAAATCAGAACCCGGTTGACAGCATCATGGCTGGCAATCACAGCGCTCTGCCAGTTCGGATCCTCAAGTAGAGTGCCGAACCATTCGAGAACCCGAGCGCCGAAATCATCCCAACGCTCGCCTCTCAGAAATCCCGCCCCAGGTTTTTGCGACCAGTGGTAAGCTTCGGCCACTTCTGCATCGTATGATTCCGGCGGCATCTGGCTGAGCCGCCCCGCCCGAATCTCTCGCAAAGCAGCAGTTGATTCAGTGGCACAAGAATCTGACCGGCCTGACAGAACCATCTCAAGGGTCTGAATTGCTCTGGGGTAGTCTGAGCTGATGGCTCTGTCGAATGTCACCCCTTGCAGTATGCTGTTCAGCGCCTGCACCTGAGCTTCACCATCAGCAGACAGAGGCACCGACCGGGGGTCCAACGGATGACCTGCCGCATCGAAATAGTTAACGTGTCCGTGCCGGACAAGGTAAAGGCGACGACGCCCTGACCCCTGATAACGGTTCGGGGTTGAGGGCATCAGCGTGTCCCCTCGGATGGAGGTACAACTTTAGGGTTGCTGATCGTCAGCGCGTTCAACACAGCCTTCTGCAAAACCGCCTGCAGCTGCTCCTGTTTTTGCCCGGGGGCATCGAAAGAACCCGCCCGGATCGCGTCTTTCATAGCCTTCCGGGCACTCTCCAGCGATGCTGAATCAATGGCTACAGCCTCTGGCAACACCTCTTTATACGCTGCGACTTCGTCCTGACTTACACCTGCCCCCATCTTCGCCTCGCGTGCCGCGATTCCCATAGCGCTGGCGATCATGCGCACCTCGTAACGCAAATTTTCCGGCACCGACGGAAAGACGTCGTTCATCAGAGTTTCCCGGGCCGCTTCAAGCAACTCTCGTGCATCCGGGCGATTCATGGGTGGCCTCCTGTCAATGTTAAAATATTGTATTCAACCTCGGGCACCAGCCGTCCGGTGAGAGCAAGCTCCAGGGAATGCTGTTTCCCGGAAAGATGTCGCTCTGCCTGCTGAACTGCAACTATGGCCCAACGAACGTGCGCCATAACCTGCCAGTAACGTAGTTCTTCCGGCGATATCTCTCGGGGACACACTTCCGAGTACCCGGCCATAACATCGCTCAGAGCACCAACACCACCGGCAACGTTCTCATTCTTACCGAACCGCCAGCATTTTGCGGTTAGCCAACCCATATCCTCACGCCAATCGCCCCAAGCGGTGAATTCCCAGTCGAGGATGCCCGACACTGCACCTTGATCCACCATGAAATTACCGGTGCGAAAATCCCTGTGAATAAGGCAGGATTCGACCGGCTCAGGCTTGTTCAGGTGCAGCCAGCGCAAACCCCACTCGATAACCGGAAATGCCCAAGGCAGCTCATCCAGAAAACCCAGGTATTGCTCAATAGTTGCCTGAGCCGGATCCGCAACCGGTGCAGGCAGAAAGCCAAGGGTCTGCTGCGGCGGCTTAATGGAGTGCAGCTTCGCCAGATTACGCCCGAGCTCACGGCAAAGAGCCGCCCGGTCTGGCACAAGGGAATCATCCTTGACCAAACGGTGGCCTGCTGCGGTGCCACCAACCGCTTGCATCACAAAAAACTCGCGACCAATAACACCCGGATCTGTGCAGAGCCAGAAAGGCGTAGGTACATCGACGCCAGCTTCGTGGACGGTTTTAAGTACGGCATACTCGTTCGCTCTGGACATACTTACATCCACGGCAGAAAGAGCATCGGTCCGTAAAACCCACCTGTGCTTTCCAGCCTTGGAGCCACCACTTACGTGAACATCCAGCAGCCAGTTTTCCTGAATGGCACCTCCAGAAAGCAACTCCATATTGGTGATAAGCACATCACCCTCCGGCAAAACACCGGACAAATAGCGCTCCAGGCTTTCCTGCCACCCCCAGCGGTCCCCCGCAATACGAAGTTGTGAACTTGAGCCACTCTGTGCAACATCCATCAGATAATCTCTTTTCGCAGATACGTTTCCATGAACTGCTCTTCAGCAAACTCTGGGCCAACAAAGAGATGAGGAAATAAACATAGGGAAATCAATAAAATAAAAAAACCGGAGAAGTAGGCAGGCAATAGACACTTCAGCTCTGAAGCAATCGTGAAACATATAATTTCACTTTTGAAATGATTTTGCTCCAGCTACCATGAACCCATAACCCCACACAACGAAAGACGATCCATGCCTGCAGAATCCCGCAAACCCCGCATCATCGCACTGATCAGCCATCTCACTTTCGACGGACATCCGAGCAAGTTAACGCTGACATTGAATGAAATCCTGCCTCGCTACGAACAACAGGCAGACATACAGATTGTAGAGACGTCAGTCGACAAACTGCTTGCAACGGCCAAGTCCATAGAACAGGAACAGCGCGCTGACATCCTGATCTGCTCCGGGGCATCTGCAGAGTTTTTGCGAAAGAAAATTGCCATCACAATCCTCTCGTTCAGAATGGGTGAGTACGACCTGATCCGCGCCATTAACCTTGCCAGGGAACGCGGCACTAAAGCCGGCATTCTCACGCACCAGCGCACCTTGAAAGAACTTGAGGAAATGTCCTCACTGTTCACTGTGGAAGTATCTCAGGCGGTCTATACCTCGCTACAGGATGCGCGCGAGAAAATTCAGACCTTCGTTGATGAAGGTTATCGGGTAATCATCGGCTCTCCAACCGTCGTCGAACTGGCCGAGGCCGCTGGTGCGGAGGGGGTCTTCGCTATTAATGCTGATGCTGTTCGCCTGACACTCGACGATGCCCTTGCCATTTGCCACAGCCGCACAGCGGAGGAGCAAAAACACCGGCGTATTCATGCGGTCCTGAAAAATCTGAACGAGGGAGTCATTGCGCTAGACGCAACAGGCACGGTCTTTTCAGTAAACACCAGCATGAACACCTTGCTGCAGCCTGACCAGCCAATCTCCATCGGCGATCGCGCCACCGAGCATTTTCCCGACATCGATATAAAAGGGGTATTAACGACAGGGACCTCGATAGAAAGCCGTCTGAGCTCTCGCGGGAGTCAGCGCCTGGCAATCAGCGTCGTCCCTATTATGGAAGAAGGACAAATTGACGGAGCCATACTGACCTGTCAGGAAATACGGGAAATCCAGCGCGCCGAGCGCCGTTTGCGCTCCCAAAGCCGCCCCAGCCACCTCATTGCCAGATATCACTTCGAACAACTGGCAGGAGAGGAACGCTCGTTTCAGCAAGCGGTACACCTGGCAAAACTGTACGCCCACTCCAACTCGACAGTGCTGATTACCGGAGAAAGTGGTACCGGGAAAGAGCTGTTCGCACAAAGCATTCACAACGCCAGCAACAGGCAACAAATGCCGTTCGTCGCGATCAACTGCGCAGCCTTCCCTGAAACTCTGCTTGAGAGCGAATTGTTTGGTTATGACGAAGGTGCCTTTACCGGCACTCGCAAAGGCGGGAAGCCAGGGTTGTTTGAGGCCGCACATAACGGCACTATTTTTCTCGATGAAATTGGCGACATGCCGATTCATCTTCAGACGCGCCTGCTTCGGGTTTTACAAGAACGCCAGGTTCTCCGCCTGGGTGGCTCAGAGCCCACTCCAATCAATATCCGGGTTATTGCAGCCACTCACAGGGACCTACAGCAGGAGATCGCCAACAACCGGTTTCGTGAAGACCTGTTCTACCGACTGAACATCCTCAGAATATCTGTCCCTCCCTTGCGCCAGCGAGCCTCCGACATTCCATCTCTCACCAGGCTGCTGGTCAAAAACCTCGCCGGAGGCAACATAGACCGCGAACAGGCGACCAATGAGATATTAAATACGCTTATGCCCCAGCTGATGAAGCATAAGTGGAGCGGCAACATTCGCGAGCTCGAAAACCTGATAGAGCGAGCTTTCCTGATGAGTCAGTTCCCTGAGGAATCGCAACCACTTGAAGCCCTGTTTCCAGAGCTGTTCTCTATGCCAACGGAGCTCCGTTCAACCTTGAGCGTCCCGAAGGAAAGCCTGCAGGATTTCGGCAAAGCCGCCGAGATAACGCTCATCCAGGAAACTCTGGACGCTCACAATGGCGATATGACGAAAACAGCAAAAGCACTTGGCATTAGCCGCTCCACCCTCTGGCGCAGGCTTCGTCAGCCTCATGCCAAGAACCAAAAATGAAACGCATGACCAAAAAAATGAAACGCGCATTTCAATTTTGAAACAAAGCAAACTCTGACAAACCTCCTCCCTTATGGGCTCCTGCCCCACCAATCACGGGTTTCAAAGCGCAACAGCAAACGGGCATACATTTTGCTGTATTCGATCTCAAGTATCTATTCATCGTCCCGTGGCACGTGAAGCCGCCCTGATTAAAACAAAAACCGGAGTCCTGTCTTGAAAGGTTTAATGATGGATGCCCCTCTGAGCATCAAAACAATAATGTCCCATGCGGAAATGATCGCCGCAGATACCAAGCTCATTTCCCGCAGTGCAGATGGCGACATATCCAGACTGACATACAGACACGCCTTCGTTCGGGTAGCTAAACTGGCAAACGCTCTGGATCGCCTGGAACTGGACCCCGAAGCAAGAGTAGGCACTCTTGCCTGGAACGACCACAGGCATTTCGAACTGCACTACGCTATTCCCTGCACTGGCCGCATCTGTCACACCATCAACCCGAAACTGTTCCCGGAACAGGTCAGATTTATTATTAACGATGCACAGAACGAAGCGCTGTTTATTGACCCGGAATTCATCCCGATGATCGAAGCCATGCGAGATCATCTTCCGTCAGTAAAACACTGGATAGCGCTATGTACGGCCAATAACCTGCCTCAGAGCACATTACCGAATCTACAAGCCTATGAAAGCCTGCTGAACCGGGAACAGGAAAGCTATGACTGGCCTGTTCTGGATGAAAACCGCGCCAGCAACCTGTGTTATACATCAGGCACCACGGGCGACCCAAAAGGCGTACTGGGGAGTCACCGAAGCATTGTTTTGCAGTGCATGTCACAGAACATGGCGAGCCAACTGGGCCTTACATCCGAAGACGTTGTAATGCCTCTGGTCCCTATGTTCCACGTTAATGCCTGGTGCATGCCATACAGCGCCCCCATGGCTGGAGCGGCGCTGGTCCTGCCTGGTCCACAGGTATCGGACGCACAGGCGATGACTGACCTTATCAACCAGGAACAGGTTACTTTCTCACTCGCCGTTCCGACACTCTGGAGTGGCATTAACCAGTTCCTGAATGCCACCGGCACTCGCATCCCAAGCCTCAACAGAGGCGTTATCGGGGGAGCTGCAGGCGCATTAAAGCTGTATGAAGAAATGGATCGCCATGGTGTCAGACTGGAAAACGGCTGGGGTATGACAGAACTCAGCCCCATCGGAAGCTACAACCGCTACTTACCTCAACACGATCAACTCCCCGACGATGCCCGGGCAGACCAGCGCCTGAAATCCGGCCGTCCATTATTCGGCATACAGATGCGAATCGTTGATGAAGACGGGAACACCCTGCCTCATGACGGAGAAACCACCGGCGTTCTGGAAATCCGTGGTCCGTGGGCATGCAGCGCCTATTACGGAAAACCCCGAGAGCATGACTGGTTCAATACCGGCGACGTAGCGACTATTGATCCCTTGGGTTATATGCGCATCACAGACCGGGTGAAAGACGTCATCAAATCCGGAGGGGAATGGATCAGCTCCATCGAAATTGAAAATGCAATCATGGCACACCCCGGGGTTCGCGAGGCTGTCGTCATCGGCGTTGCTCATCAGCACTGGAGTGAGCGACCTCTCCTCGTTGTTGTACCTGAAGAGTCTTATCCCTTACTAACTCCTGAGCAGCTATTGAGCTTCCTTGAAGGGAAGATCCCCAAGTGGTGGATACCGAACGCCTGCGAGTTTGTTGACACCCTGCCCCATACCGCCACCGGCAAAGTGAGCAAGAAAATGCTGCGCGAAAACTTTAACCGCTATCAGTGGGCCTGACGCCTCACGACCAGATTGCAGAACGACCCCATTAAAATAATAGAGAACGCTATGAATCCTCTAAGAATCATTGAAACGTTCAATCTGATCGTCGGAAAGCTATTCAGCTTTTTCGTATTCATAGGTATGGCTATCGTAGTTTACGAGGTCATCGCAAGATACGTCTTCAACGCGCCGTCGGTGTGGGCTCCGGGTTACACACAGCGTGTATTTGCAGCCTACTTCATCCTGATCGGCGCCTACACCCTGATAAAAGGCGGGCATGTACGAGTCGATGTTCTGCTGAATACCCGGTCACCCCGGTGGAATGCCTTTGCGGACATGATCAATTATGTGGCTCTGGCTATATGGACTACGGCCCTGACCTACGAGGCCTGGTTTTACTTTTTGGATGCCTGGGAGTTTAACGAATTAGACGCCAGTGCTTTACGCCACCCTATGTGGCCGGTGAATCTGGCTCTCCTCATCGGGACAGCTCTCATTCTGATCCAGGGCCTGAGTGGCCTTGTGGCATCCACAATTCAGTTCATCAATCCAAAACAACAAAACAAAGGGTAAGTCCATGTCACCAGAACTTTTAACCGCTGGTATGTTTGGTCTTCTGCTCGCCTTTATCATAGCTGGCGTGTCGCTCGCTTTCGCTCTGGGTGCAGTCGCTACTATTTTTATATTGATCATGAACGGTACAGGCGGCCTGTTTCCTATTCTGTCTGCCACTTTTGCCAGTATGTGGTCGATCTCACTTGCCGCCATCCCTTTGTTCGTCATGATGGGGATATCGCTCGGAAAGTCGAAAATAGCGACAGATCTGTACCGGGCATTTTATCTCTGGTCCGGAAAAGTTAACGGCGGGCTGCTGGTGGGCACCACTGGTTTCGCTTCCCTTCTTTCTGCCATGACCGGCAGCTGCGCGGCTTCAACACTCACTACAGGCATGGTGGGAATGCCTGCCATGGAAAAGCACGGCTATGATAAAAAACTCGTGCTTGGCACGATCGGGGCTGCAGGCACCCTCGGCATTCTGATCCCTCCCTCCATTACATTGATAGTTATCGGTATGAGTACCGGGCTTTCGATCGGCAAGCTGTTCATGGGCGGGTTAATTGCAGGACTGGGAATGCTGGTTGTCATTCTTGGATATGTCATTGTGACGGCGAACCTGCAGCCCGAAAAAGCGCCTGCTTCAGCTGAAAGCGTCCCCATGAAGGAGAAAATTCGCTCGCTGCGCTCCATTATCCTTCCAATTGCCATTATTTCAGTGGTGCTGCTGTCAATATTCCTGGGCATGGCAACGCCAACGGAAGCTGCAGCCGTAGGCGCCGTTGCAGTTTTAGCCGCAATCGCCATGCGGGGCGAGCTTAACTGGGGTTTTATAAAAGATGTCAGTTATTCAACAGCCACAATGAGCGGCATGGTTATATGGATCATTTTTGGCGCCAGCGCGTTTGTCTCCGTTTATTCAGCTGCCAACGGCATCAACTTTGTGCAGTCATTTCTGTTATCTCTGGAGATCTCTCCCTGGCTTCTTATTTTGGTCATGCAGGGCGCCGGATTCATTCTTGGAATGTTCCTGGATCCCATCGGAATTATCCTGCTGGTGATGCCTATTTTCATGCCAGTGGTAGTCCAGCTTGGCTTCGACCCCATCTGGTTCGCAGTTATCTTTCAGCTGAATCTATGTGTGGGTTATATATCACCGCCCTTCGGATATAACATTTTTTATCTCAAAACCCTAAGCCCACAAACCCCTATTCTGGACCTTTATAAAAGTGTGTTGCCCTACGTTGTACTAATGATTCTTTTCGGAATCTTTCTCCTCATGTTTCCTTCCATCCTGACGGAAGGCGTGAACTTACTTACTAAAGCCTGATACCTATTACAACAACGAGAGAAACTGACATGAAAGATACAAAGACAATAAACCGCCGTAAATTTTTGTCCACAGGCACCGCTGCTGCAGCTACCGTCGCGGCAGCCGGCTTCGCTGCGCCAGCAGTAATCGCCTCTCCCAAACAGAAAATCAAATGGAAGATGCAGACTCACTGGCCTACCGGCAACTGGTATTACGATCCCATCTTCAATGGATTGGCCCGCCGCATCGAAGAAGCTACTAACGGTGAGCTTGAGATCGAAACGCATCAACCCAACTCCATAGTATCTACTGGAGATGTTCTGCGAGGGGTCCGTCGCGGAACACTGGACGGCGCACTTATTTATCCCGCGTACTGGGTTGGAGACATTCCAGCAGCAGGCCACCTCAACGGTAATTTCGGAACTTGGGATTCCATTGAGGAAATGCAATTTTTCATGCATGACATGGGCGCACTCAACATTATCCGTGAAGCCTATGCCACTCGGGGAATTTATCAGGTAGGCCCGATTTCGAACGGTGGCACTGCCATCTACAGCAACAAGCGCATTGAAACACCAAAGGATTTTGAAGGTTTCAAAGTTCGCTCAAACGGCAGTTCCGCGCAAGTATTTGAAAAAATGGGTGCAGCCCCCGTTTCTATCAGCGGAGGCGAACTCTATCAGGCCCTTCAGACTGGCGTGGTCGATGGTGCACACTGGGGTGGAGTCTCTGCCGGATGGGGGATGAACCTGCAGGAGGTAAACAAATATATTATTCAGCCGAACCTCGCATCTCATCAAAACAGTGAAGTATTTGTCTCCCTGAAATCGTGGAACAAACTGGGAGCAGACTTCAAAAAAGTCATTGAAGATGCTGTTCTGGCAACACACCTCGAAGCCGCCGGAATGTTCATGATGAAAGATCTGCAGCGAATGCAGGAATTCAAGACCGAATACAACGGGGAAATTGTTCAAATGAACAGCGAAGCCGTAGCAATGCTCCGCACGAAATCTCTCGAGGTGGTCGACGAATTATCCAACCGCGACCCGGAATACTCAGGAAAAATTGGTGCCCTTTTGCGAGAGTTTATGCAGCTCACCGGCAAGGTATAAAAAACTCTGGCTAGTGGCTGAGCAGCACTCTGCCCTCGGAAAATCACCGAGGGCGCTCAGCCGGTACAGTTATAAAAAAGAATGTCTGCTTTTGGCACCTTACTCATGCTCAAAACCACACTTTCCTGAAAACTGTAGTGGCCAACCAATCCCGGACAGTATTTCAAGATTTCACTCAGAAGCAACAAGCGCAATTCCCCCCCCCCTTGAATGCATGAGGTCGCTGCCGGTTGTAGTAGTCCACCCAATAGCCACTGACCTGCATCCAACAAACTCTGAACATGCCACGTAATAAGCTCGTAACATGCTTGTAGCACAATCTGGTGTATACCAAAGGAGTGCTTCATGCTTGCAGTTTTCGATCTCGATGAAACCCTGATTCGGGGGGACAGTTCACAACTGTTCACTGAGTTTCTCCGCGCAGAAAATATTGACACCAGCCCCGATTCCGAAGCCAGGGGCAGAGTCTTCATGAGGGCTTATAACAATGGCCACATGGATCTGCAGGATTACATGGAATTCAGCCTGGCCCCGATACGGGGTTGGCAGCGCGATCAGGTGCAGGAGCTTATTGACCGGTTCGTCACCAAGGTGATTCCGCCACGCATATTACCAACAGCCCAGGAACGGGTGGCCTGGCACAAGGCACAGGGGCATGATGTGTTGGTCATCTCCGCAACGGGAGAACACCTGGTATCACCCATCGCCCGACACCTCGGCATTGATGACGGTATAGGTGTTCAGGTGGAGTGGCACAACAACAGTCTCAAAGGCACCATAGGATCCCGACGCCCTTTCAGAGGCGGTAAAGTGTCTGCCCTGGAGGAGTGGATTGCAGCCCGGCAGGCCAGCCCCGAGAAAGTCTGGTTCTACTCAGATTCCCACAACGACCTTCCTCTTTTAAACGCTGTGGACTATCCCGTAGCAGTGAACCCTGACCCGATTCTGGAGGACTACGCCCAGCAACAGGGTTGGCTTATTTTTATCGATGAAGTGGCGCTGGCATGACCCTTCGCCACCTCAACCTCGCAAGAGCAGAACTTCTCGTTTCCTGCAAAGAGGCAGGTCAAACCATTATCCCAGCACCACCAGCAACAGGCCTGCAAGAATGGTCAACACACCTGCAATTTTGGGCGGGTGCAAGGGTTCCTCAAGAAAATACCAGCCCAGCACAACTCCGATAGGAATGCTGACCTGCCTGAACGCCACCACGTAACTGACATCATCTGCATAGGCCATGGCCCAGACAACCAATACGTAAGTGCCAAGGATAAGCACTCCCGCCGCTAAGGTACTGCGCCAGTTCGCTGCCAGTTGTCGAAGCAGGCGGCGTTCGGTTTTCTGAAAGCTCAGGCCGATGCTGAGCCAAACCAGTGCTGACCACGCCTGGAGGATCACAAACACCAGGGCCACCTCAGCATCCAGGGCAATTCTGTCGAGCAAATTCCGCATTCTCTCCGTCGCGGCATCGTCGATAATTGAATATCCGGCAGTGCTGGCTGCAGCCAGAAGGGCATAGAGTGTGGCAAGGTTTCGATAGTTGGCCAGACGGAAATCCCGGAGCCGTTGCATTGGCAGGACGATGCACCCAGCCACAATCAGTAGGATACCGACAACAGCCGCGCTGGTGATGGTATCGGCTGTTCCCAGGAAAAGGGTCCCGACCAGCATGATTAGCAGAGGCGAAGACCGTGCCAGAGGGTAAACCACCGACAGCTCGCCATGGCGATAGGCCGCCGCCAGTGCGCTGAGGTAGGTAGCCTGAAAAAAACCAGTCGCGATGACCAGCCACCAGATACCCGAGTCCAGCTTCTGCACCAGAGGAAAGTAATACACCAAAAGCGGCAGGGTCAGGAGCGCGCCCCAGAGGGTGCTATACCAGAAAAACGCTCCACTGGGGCTGACTTTCTTGCCAAACAGGTTCCAGCCGGCATGTGCCAGAGCGGACACAAGAACGATGACTATGGCTGTGGAAGTCATTAATTTTCAGGCTGCTCGTTCATTCCGTGCCCTGTCGCCATGACCGCGTTGAACGGTCTACCCAGAAACGCAGTAACCCCTGGATGAACTTTGCCACGGCGCAGGTGGCCGTAATCAGGATGGCCATTGCTGCGGCCGGGGCGATGTCTCCGGCCTCGTCCATGTTCAGCACCGCTACCGACGCCAACTGGGAGTCATGGCCGTAAAGGAACACAACCGCCGAGACCGTGGTCATCGCATTCACGAACAGATACAGCGCGACATCCAGGATCGCGGGCAGGCACAGGGGCAAGGTAACTGTGAACAGCACTCTCCACCGGGACGCATTGAGAGACTCCCCTACCGCCTCGAATTCCTGGTCCAGTTGCTTCAACGCCGTTACCGCAGTGAGATGGGAGACCGCATAGAAGTGCGTGATGGTACACAGCATCAGGATGAACAGGGTGCCATAGATCCCGTTGATCGGATTGTCCGGATGATTGAAGAAGAAGATGTAGGATAGCCCCAGCACCAGGCCGGGAACGGCCAAAGGCAGGAGCGACAGGAACTGGAATAGTCCGGTCAGAAAGCGGGGTTGCTGTGTCCGCTCCATCAGCCAGGCGTTGAAAAAGACCAGTATGGTTCCAATCACCATAGTGCCCAGGGCCATCTGCAGGCTGTTGCCGTAGGCTCCCCACCCACCTCCGTCCATGCGGCCGAACTGGTAGTTGTTCAGACTCAAGTCCAGATTGTATGGCCAGAAGGTAACGAATGACGCGTAGATGGCCATGCCTATGATGGCAAAAATGAACACCAGCGTCGGTGTCAGCATCAGCGCCCCGACAGCGTCGCGCTTACGATCCTGGCTGGGCTTGTAAGGCACTGATCTCGCGGTGAAGGTTGCTGACTGTTTGCGCTGTACATAGCGATCGGCAATGAAGGCCAGCATGGCCGGCAGCAGTAACAACACACTGACCACCGCGCCCATCTCGAATTTCTGCTGCCCGATCACCTGTTTGTAGATATCCGTGGCAAGTACATCAAACTGCCCGCCGATAACCTTGGGCACGCCGAAATCCGTAATCACCAGCGTAAAAACAACGAATGCAGCGCTCACCAGCCCATAGCGGGCTCCGGGCACCGTTACTGTCCAGAAAGTTCGCCAGGGGCCGGCCTTCAATGCAGTAGCGGCTTCGTAATGACGACCATCGGCATTGCCCATCGCCGTCAGCAGAATCATCAGGGCGTGGGGGAATGTCCAGAAACAGGAGCCCATAATTATGCCAACAGGGCCATAGATCTCAGCCCCAAAGAGCCAGTCTTTTAACACTCCCTGATTACCAAACAGGTATATCAGGCTGATTGCGGGCAACAGCGATGGCGCCAGAATCGGTAACACCAGCACACCCCGAATCCACCCGGTGAATGGCAGACGTGTACGGGTTAACGCCCAGGCCGCCATAAACGCCAGGAAGACCACAACCAGGGTACTGAGCCCAGCCACCCACAGGGAATTGAAGAACGCGGATTCGATACCACCGGAACTCAGGTAGTGGGTAAAGTTTTCCAGCCCGACAAACTCACCGGCTTTGTTCTCGACACTCTTTGAAAGCAGGGTGTACAGGGGAGCAAGCACAAGCAGCGTCAGAATGGCGCAACCGGCTACCAACAGCATAGAAAACACCCAGCGGCCGGCAAACTTCCGGCGTAATTCAACCAGGACTGGCCAGTTGCGTGTCGCCGGCGTCGGAAGTACGTGAGAATCAATCATGGAACGCTTACCAGGGTCATACTCAGGCATTCGGAACTCCGCAGCTCTCAGGCTGCGAAACAATGCAGGGCGTCAGAAGGCAGGTTGAGGCAGATAGCGCCGCCAACGCACAAGCCAAGACGTCGCGCGGATCGTGGGTCCACATCCACAACCAGATCCAAATCAACGTCATTCAGGCGAATATGAGTACGGATGAAAGCCCCCAGATAATCCAGTGCCCGGACCTCTCCTTCCCACTCTCCGGCGCCACAGGGTAACAGGTGAACATCCTCCGGCCGGATAGCCAACCGCACCGCGCCTTCAGCGGAAGGCAAGGGCCGCACCAAGTCCAGCTCACGATTCCCGACCTTCACCCGCTGTCCATTTAATGGCGCGCTGTCGATGAAATTCATTGCTCCGATGAAGGATGCAACGAACGCTGATGCGGGTTGCTGATAGATCTCCACCGGAGTTCCTACCTGCTCGATAACGCCGTTGTTCATGACCACAACACGATCAGCCATCGCCAGCGCCTCTTCCTGATCGTGGGTCACCATGATAGTGGTGACACCCAGCTGTTTTTGTAGGTTGCGAATCTCGCTGCGCAGATGATGGCGCACTTTGGCGTCCAGTGCCGACAAGGGCTCATCAAGCAGCAACAACCCAGGCGAAGGCGCCAGTGCCCGCGCCAATGCAACACGTTGCTGCTGGCCACCGGACAACTGAGCGGGATACTTCCGGGCATGATCTTCAAGCCCAACCAGGTTCAACAGTTCGTCCACCCGACTCCGAACCCTGGCTTTTGGCATGCCGATGCTGCGCAGGCCATAGGCTATGTTGTCGGCGACCGTCATATTCGGGAACAACGCGTAAGACTGAAACACAATGCCGAAATCACGATCTCTGGGCGGTTTCAGGGAAATGTCCGTGTCACCTTGATGGAGTATCCCCCCACTCTGGCACTCAAGCCCCGCAATGATGCGAAGCAGGGTGGTCTTCCCACACCCTGATGGCCCAAGAAAACACACCAGTTCGCCTGGCTCGATGATGAGATCAATGTTTTTCAGTGCACAAAAATCACCGAAGAACTTGTCGACTCCCTGAATTTCGAGACGGCTCCCCTGGGTTTTCTGGCTCATGTTACCCCCTGCTTTTGAATCATCCGGCCAGGTGCCCGAAACCGGGCACCGCCTCGACTTGTCCGGCCCAATGCCGGTCCGTCAACTCACTTTGCTTCGGATTTACCGTCGTAACGACGCGCCCACTCGGACAGAATGGCTTCGCGGTTACTGGCCGCCCAACCAAAGTCGTTATCGATGATCAGCTCGCCTGCATTTTCCGGAAAATGCTCGACCGGCTGCGCCACACCTGGCATGCCCACAATGGCATAGCCCTCGTTATACATTTCCATGGCCTGACGGGTGATGGACCAATCTACCAGCGTTTGCGCCGCTTCCATTTTGTCCGTGCCATCCACAATTGCAGTCGCTTCTACTTCCCAACCCAGTCCTTCTTTCGGGAAAACCAGTTCCAGGGGAGCACCTTGCTCCTTAAGGCGGGCACCACGGAAGGCAAATGAAACCCCAATAGTGGTTTCACCAGAAGCCGCCATCTTGCAAGGCTTGGAACCTGAGTGCGTATAGCGGTTGATGTTCTTGTGAAGCCCATCCATGAACGTCCAGCCTTTATCTTCTCCCATCAACTGGAGCCAGGCAGAGACATCCAGAAAGCCGGTACCAGATGAATTGGGGTTCGGCATAACCACGTGCCCCTGATACACCGGCTTAGCCAGATCCTGCCAACTGGCAGGCATTGGCAGGTTATTTTTCTCTGCTTCAATGGTGTTCACACAGATCGCAGCCATCCACGCATCCATGCCGACCCAGGACGGTGTCTCATCGCTGTCACGGAACTTCGGAGACAATTCCTCAAGCCCTTTCGGTGCGTATGGGACCAGCATTCCCTCATTCTTCAGCAGCAACAGGCTTGTGCCTGCCAACCCCCAGACCACATCTGCCCGCGAATTCTGCTTTTCCGCCAGCAAACGAGCAGTAACAACACCTGTAGAGTCGCGAATCCAGTTAATCTTGATGTCCGGATGGTCCTCATTGAAGCGCTCGGCGTACTTCGCAAGATCCTCTGCTTCAACCGCGGTATATACGGTCAGTTCAGTCTGTGCATTAGCGTTGACGGCTATGGCCAACGTGGTCAAGGCAAGGGCTTTCTTCAGGTGTTTCACGTAACTCTCCTTTTGCAGGCTCAGGTTAAAGCGCACTTTACTGGTCTATACCAGTTTCTGTATCCCCAACCACCTTAGGTCTATTTGATTGCAAAAACGTGACAGCAATGTGACGTATCCATGGACATTGCTTACGGACACTCACCCGCTTGCAGACGACAACCAATCTCGGCGAGCACTTTCGGCAAATCCGCTATGGAATCGATCACATAGTGAGCCGCAGACGTCGCCATAACACTATGTCCACGAGCCAGGGTTTCTGCTCTATCAGTGTCGCTAAGAGCAGAAAGCTGCTCTTCGCTGAGGCCCACCGCATTCCCTGACGCCACCACCGCCACCGTCCACATGCCTGCGTTCAAGCCTTCCTCGATTCCCGTAGTGGTATCGTCAACCTTTACGCAGCCCTGCACGGCACTAACACCGAGTTCAATCGCATTTTTCATGCTCATATGAGGGGCAGGCCTGCCCTGGGGCACTTCTGTAGCGACAACAACACTCTCCGGCTCGAATCCCTGGGCAACCAGCTCTGGCAGCATTACATCCACCATTTCGCGGCTATAACCCGTATTCACACCAAGCTTTATACCCTCATCCCGCAGCCAGTCCTGAAGTTCAATAGCCCCTGGAATCAACCTGGAGCGTTCGGCAATGGCTGCCGTCTGGAGCGGCAGGAAGGCGCCGTAAAGTCGATCGATATCAGCCGTGTCCGGCGCCTTTCCGAAAAGGCTGCTCCACTGTTTACCTATTCGGGGCATCGCCAGAAGGCGACGAATATGTTCACGCTTTTCTGTGCCCATAGGCTCACGGGCTTCCGCTTCAGACAGGTCGATACCCTCAGCTTCAAACAGTTTCAGAAACGCCTGGATAGGCGCCAGTGATCCAAAGTCCACGCAGGTGCCAGCCAGATCCATAATTACCGCCTGAAGCGGCCCGGTATAACGACGGGTGTAGGTATACATAAAACTCTCCTTTTGGGATTCAGACGGTTTCGAGGTTGTCAGGAGCTGCGACAGGTGCCGGAACAGGCACCTGAAGGCCAAGTTCACGGCAGGCCTCAGCGATGGCAGTCACGACCGCATCCATCTGTTCATCATGGAGCTGGCCAATACAGCCCACCCGAAAGCTGTCAGCAACGGTGAGTTTGCCGGGGTAGATGAGAAAGCCCCGGGCCTTGATCGCATCGTAAAAGCGATGGAATTCAAATGCCGGACTGTTCGGAGCCAGAAAGGTGGTTATGATGGGAGACAACCACTCATCCGCGAGCAAAGTCTCAAAACCGAGTTCACGAAGGCCGGCAACCAGGCGATCCCGATTGCGGCTATAACGATCCAGGCGACCAGTCACGCCGCCCTCAGCTTCGTGTTCACGCATGGCCTGGAGAAAGGCGGCGACCACATGGGTAGGCGGGGTGTAACGCCACTGACCGGTTTTCTCCATGTATCGCCACTGATCATGCAGATCGAGAGACAAGCTATGGCACTGGCCGCCTGAAGCCGACAAGAGTTCCCGTTCGACAATCGCGAAACCAAAACCCGGCACACCCTCAAAGCATTTGTTGGCAGAGGACACCAAAGCGGCACAGGGCAGTTCAGCGACATTCACTGGAAGCGCCCCAAAGGCACTCATGCTGTCGATGATCAGCCGTTTTCCTGCCTGGCGACATACCCCGGCGATTTCCTGGATCGGATTGAGGATGCCGGAGCTGGTTTCACAGTGAACGACCACCACCTGCTCAACTTCAGGGTTCTCTTTCAACGCAACAGCAACCTCGTCACCGCGAGGCGGATGGTAATCACCCTTATCAATCGCTATGTATGGGCGCCCCAGCATGTCGAGAATTTTACCGATCCGTTTCCCGTAGGCACCGTTCATCAGCACCAGGGTTGTACTGGCTGGAGGAATCACCGTTCCGAGTGTGGCCTCCACTGCAAAGGTTCCGCTGCCCTGCATGGGCACGCAGACATGGCTGGCGCTGCCACCAGATACCTCAAGCAGCCGCTCACAAATTTCGGCTGTTACACTATTGAAGTCGCCATCCCAGGACCCCCAATCATGCAACATGGCCTGTTTAACGGTGAGACTGGTGGTCAATGGACCAGGAGTGAGTAGATAGGGCTCTTTTGGGGTCATGCGGCTCTCCTTTGAGATTAACCTGTGCGTTTCCGGGCGCGAGCCTCGGCACAGCGGCGGATGAAATCAGGGCTGTAGGAATCGATATCGCCGAAGCGATCCAGGCGGAACGGCTCGGGGGGCACAAATGGGCTCTGGTTGGTGGCCAGTTCAGCAATAAGCCGGCCGATACCTCCGGACATGCCGACTCCCCCTCCGGAACAGCCGGTAGCGGCGATGAAACCGTCAATACCCGGCATGGGGCCCAGAAGTGCAAAACCATCGGGTGTGTAGCTGGACACATTGCTGACGTAATGGGCCAGCCGTAGCTCGTCCAACACAGAAAGCTGACATCGAAGCGCTTCATAGCCGCTTTCAAGCGCAAGCTCGCCAGTCGGGTCGGTATCGAAACGAAAGCCTTGGAGGTTGTCCGGCAAGGTTGCAGGGTGTGCCACGACCGATTGCTGGTCGCGCAACCCGAAGAGCAACCCACCCACTTCCGGACGAGCGTAGGCGCCACTGTCAGGCAGAATAGTCATCGGGCCATGTGTGGAAATTTTCGGGTGCGGCGACGATATCCAGTAATGGCTGCGAACGGGCGCCATGCCAAGGTGGATCCCCGCCTGCATCGCCAGCGCAGTACTCCAGGGGCCAGCTGCGTCAATCACTGTTCCGGCAGAAATCGTCTCACCATCGGCGAGGCGCACTCCCGTAACCGTCGAACTTTGTTGCAGGAGTTCGCTGACCTCTCGCTTCAGGAGAAAACGGGTGCCTTTGCGCCTGGCCTCGGCAGCATAGGCCTGGCAGAGGGTGTAGGGGTCAATGTAGCCATCATCCGGCAGCCATAAAGCTGAAGCATCAGGCGTCAGCTCAAGCCAGGGAGCCAGCCGCATGGCTTCATCCGCGCTGATCCGTTCCGCCAAGACACCGGCATCCTCTGCCCTTTGCGATGTTTGCTCGATCTGTCTCCGACCTTCCGGTTTAGCAGACACTTGCAAACTACCCACTCTTTTCAGGGGTAACTGCTCGCCAAGGTAGCTTCCCAGCTCGTCAATCGCCCGGAAGGTTTCCATCACCATATCCGTCAGCACCCGGTGGGGGCGAACCCGGGTCAGCAACGCCGCTGCGTGGCTGGTGGTTTGTTCGCCAAGCCCGTGGCGTTCGACAACGACAATGCCAAGGTTGGGGGTCTGGCTCAGATACCGGGCTATGGCACATCCAAGGATGCCGCCACCGATAATCACAACATCCGGATGATTGATTGTGGACATGATTGTTCCTTGCTTTACTGGTATATACCAGTTTGGCAAGAAACTGTGACTGTTTTATGAAAGGCTGATGACAGTCTGGAATCGTCGTGTTGAGTGCTCAGTAAACCTCGACCTGAATACTCAATGCATCGTGTAGCCAGAACTCCTCGTCAAATTCCACAAAGCCACCTTCAGCGTCGCGACTGCAACGGGTGACGTAGAGCCCCGCAGTGCCGATAGTCACGCCAAGCGCGTTCGCCTGCGGGCCAACAAGTGCTGTCGGGTACATTTCAATATGCTTCCCCTGCAACTCTACTTCGTATTGTTCTCGCAGCAGTTTCCAAAGTGAGCGATTGAAATCATAGGTTTCAATGGCGGGCAGGCGTTTCGGGTTCAGGTAAATGTTCTCGACCAATACAGGGCGACCGTCAATCTGCCGTCGCCTGCGGAGCCATACAATTGGATCGCCGACTGCCAGGCCGGTTTTGGTCGCAAGCCAGGCATTGATTTCGGTAGGTGTGACATCCAGGGTTTCCGTAGCAGGAATACGCCCCTGTGAGATAACGTTTTCGGAGAAACTGTAATCCTGGGTAGGCTTGTATATCAGTCGTGGTGGCGAAACAAACCAGCCTCGCCGATTAGAACGGAATATCCGTCCTTCCGCCTCAAGCTGGGCCAGCGCGAGCCGGGCCGTTACACGTGTGGTACCGTGCTCATCAGCGAGGATCCGCTCAGAGGGCAAACGGGTATTTGGCGTTAACGATCCTTCCTCTATCCGGACCGCCAGCTGATCCCGCACTCTCATGTAGAGAGGCGAGTTGCCTTCCCCGACCAACCGCTCTTGCATTCTCTCGCTCCTCAGCTGAACAAAACCAGTTACAATAGGACCGCAAAGTGACGCCAGTATGACAAAGCACCAAGTTGTATCTCGCTGGGCGTTTTTGCTGTTCCACGAGGTTCACTAACCTGGCTCATTCACGACGTTTATGGCTATAGTTACCGGCGGCCACCCCCCTAAACCAACAGACAAACGTCATTCTTACGTGCCCGTTTAACCCGATACATGGCTTCATCCGCCCTCCGGATCAGGTCACAGCCGGCCTCTCCATCGCGCAGACCGGCACAGATACCCACGCTCGCCCCAATCCATACTGAATCTCCTGAAGGCATGGTCACCGGTTGAGTGATGGCTTCACGTAACCGCTGGCCTATTTCCAGCACACTGGCTTCCGAGACCACATTCTCGGTGACAACCACAAACTCATCACCTCCCATCCGCGCCACACAGTCACTTTCCCGGGCTTCCAGCTGCAGGCGGTGGGCAACGGCCTGAAGCAATACATCACCCGCTTCATGGCCATACTGATCGTTCACCGACTTGAAGCCGTCCAGGTCGATCAGAATCACCGCCAGACGCTCATCCCGTCGCCGCGCCCGCTGCACGACTTTTTCCAGATGAATCATCAGCCCATAGCGGTTATAGAGCCCGGTGAGCGGGTCTTTCACTACCCGGCGTTCCAGTTCGGCCTTGGCGACCTCCAGCTCTGAGGTGCGCTGGGCAACCCGGTGCTCCAGCTCACGCTCCTGTCGCTGCAGCGACAGCACCAGCTCACGCTGAGCCTGCTCTTTTTGTCGCTTGAGTTCGTTAAACCGGGCTGCCAGGCCAAAGGACAGCAGGACCATCTCAATTGCGGAGCCGACCTGCAGGCCGTAAACGGTGAAAAAATTGGACGGTATCCAGCCAAAGTTGCGCACCGACAGTAGCGCCGCGCCCACCAGCAGGAGCAACCAGGCCAGCAGGTATATCCTGGCCGCAGGTATGCGGTAGCGTATACCAGCAATCCCGCTGGTTATCAGAAACGCGGTGGTCAACACGCCCATAACTGACATGATTTTGAGGGCATCCTGCACTGGCACCAGCAATGTCACCAGAGTCGCGCACCACCAGCAAACCGCCATGACCGATAGCACCTTGTCCCAGCGCGGAGCAATCCGGCGCATATTCAGAAAGCTGCGAGCAAACATCACTGCAAGGGTGGCGGACAAGGTATACCCGGTTGGCAGAATACGGTTACCCCACTCCCCGACCATCCCGGGCCAGAGTAGCAAGGGCCCAAGGCCGTTCATGCTGGAGGCGGCAATACCAAAGCTGAACACAAACAGCGAATACAACAGGAATGAGCGCTGACGGGTACCAAGAAACAGCAGGAAATTATATGCCCCCAGGGCCACCAGCATTCCGAAGTACAGGGCCAGCCAGACATATTCCTGATCACTGTCTTCATAGAATTCAAAGGTAGGCGCCAGCCGGGCGTTGAGGGTCATGCTGGCGTGGGTGCTTATCCGCAGGTACAGCGTTGCCCGCTCACCTGGCTCAAAAGAAAGAGGGAAAACCGGTTTGCGATGGGCCACCACGCGATCTGCCGGTGCCAGGGTGCGCCCTGACCGCATCCGCTCAACCGTGCCATCGGCATTCACCCGATAGAGGCTGATGTCATCAAGATAGGAGTAGGTAAACTCAAGTATCCGGTCCAGGCGCTCGCTTGAGCGGGACGCCACGTCGATCCGCATCCAGAACGCGTCGGGGGTGTAACCCTGATGGAGGTCACCTGGCCCTGATGGTTCGAAGGGTTTGGTGCCACTGCGCACCTGCTCAAATGTCAGTTCACCACCCGGATCCCGCAACAGCGAGACAAAACCATCCAGCGGCTGGGCCATGCGTTCGTCCAGCACCAGAAGGCGGTCCGCGCCCCAACCCGGGAGCGCCGCCAGCAAAAGCCATATAAAGGCAAAACACCGACTCGCCAAACGACAACCACCCGGCAGCAAACGCATCCCCTCCTCAAACGTAACTTGCCGGATCAAACGATCAAGGCCAGGAAATTATAGCGGCTATCAGGTTATACAAACAGGCAGTATTGAAACTGCGCAAAGGAATGGCAGCCCGAACAGTCCACATTCAGGGCCAGGTATACTCCGGTAACTCCACTCCTTCCTTTGCCAGCCGATCCGTGATGCTGTACCGCAGAAGAACAACATCCTTTACTGGCTGCTGCCGTAACCGGCCGACCTCCTCTGTCGTGAAATGCTCGACCTCTACGTTGGGTTTACCCCAACGGTCAACTACGTAGTTCATCACCTCCGAGATCTCATCGTTGCGAAGGCCCGCCCCCACAACACCGGGTACATGCATCAGATACAGCCTGCCTTCCTCGTCATTAAAAAACTCGTCGACATACCCCGGAAACGTAGGGATACCTGCAGATGCGACACCCCTGCCCTCCGTACCGTGGCAGCCGGCGCAACGCAGTATGTAGTTTGCCGCCGCTGATCGTTCAGCGGCGGCGGCCTGTGACAACAGTTGCACGGCAAGAAGCAGAACGATCAACAGGCCGCCCGCGCCCTTATGGTTCATTACCTTAGCTCCCGGATTCCGGAATACACTTAACCCTGATAGCCAACTCAAGTATTAGCCACCCCAAGCACCACGGAAACAGTACAGTGATAACCTTTGTTAGTGTTGGCCATACACCAGTTGATGTCGTTGTGCAGTCCCATACGATATCCCGGGCGCTCGCCTTCACTGGTGAAGCAAAAGGTTGAACTGGGTACCGTTGCACGACCACAACAGTCGTTGTACGAAACCAGATAATCTTTTTCGTCGTCAGGGTTCCGGCAGGTGCCGATCCAGGAAACCTTGGAAGCCTCCGTGCCCGCCGGGCAGGACGTCAAAGACCCTCCAGACGTAGAGCAGAGGTTGCCATCGAGAGCGCAGTGCTTCCAATAGCTGCAATCGTTCTCATCCTCCGTGGTTGCGGCGAAGGCAGCCCCACCAAGCGACCGGTCAAATGGCAGAACCGGCACCAGCATCGCGCCGGCAAAAACTGTGCCTGCCCTGGCAAGAAACGACCGGCGACCATAATGCTGAGCGGCTTGCCGGGTGCTTTTCTCGGACGCCTTGTCAATCAGGTTAAATAAACGATTCATCATGCTGGACATAATGTCCTCCCGAATTTTCAATAATTAGCTGTTTTGCTGACCAGATCCTGAACGGATGCATAGCCGGTTTCCAACGCATTAAACAAGCTTTCCAACTGCTCTCTCGAATTCACCAGACCTTTGGCCCGCACCGTACCCTGCTCGTCCAGCAACACGGCGAAAGGCAAACGGGAGACCCGGTAAGTCACTCCAAGATGTTCAGACAGCACATAAGGAAAACCTTCCAGACCCTGGGCCGCAATCAGTTGCTCGTGCCGTGGCTGATCCCCGTCACTTGCTAAAACCACAGACAGCCAGCTGGACTCCGATTTCTGAATCGACTTGAGTGCCGGCACCAGCTTTTTACAGATGGGGCAGGTCGGAGAGAGGAAGAAAACCAGAGTGTGCGTTTTGGACGGATTGCCAATGCTCACTTTGCCTCCGGTAAGGCTGTCCAGATCAAAAACAGGGGAGGTTTCCCCGATTTTGGGACCACTGTCGTTGATCATGGCTCCTACAGGAGCAACCCGCTCGTGGAGAATGCCGATCTGACGGGCCAGCACAAAAAAGCCGAGAATCAGCCCTGCCACCATCACAACCAGCAACGCAACGGTAAAAGATAGAATTGCCACAGAATTACCCTCTGAAATTCATGATTTGCTTTGAGCCACTAGCATGCGGTGGTTTTCGGCCAGTTTTCCAAACAGGTTGTAGATCAGCCAAAGCCCGATGCCAGCGAGCAGTGCCACAAAGAGCGCTGTTACTGCGACTCCCTGCACACCCTGCAGAGCTACCATCACCGCCAGACTGGCCAGCGCCAGATTGCGCAGTACCAGCAACCAGGACACCGGGTGGGACGAACCACCACAACCACATTCGATCTCGGCCCGGCCCCGGAACAGACTGACTGCCATGGCTGCAGCGTAAAGCAACAGCAAGGCCGCCAGTCCCGTCGCGCCCAGAGATGACGTAGCAGGATAGAGCAGCAACAGCACGAACAGCCCCTCGGCCAGAATCAGTGTGTTAGCCGCGGTTCCGGCAACCCACTCCGGAAGCAACCGGTAATTGATGACATATCCCAGAAACCGGCCGTAATCCGAAACCTTATGCCAGGCAGCATGAGCAAACAGCAGAGCCAGCAGCACCGTGGTTGTCAGTACGGTCATATCCAAAAGTTCCTGGGCCATGATCAAGACTCCGTCAATGAGAAAATGGCCCAACCACCTACGCCTTCAACGGAATGGGTTTCTTCCAGGGTAAAGCCCGCGTCTGCCTTTACTTCATAACGGTAAAGCATGCCGTCTTCATCAAGACCAAACAGAACCGGCTGCTCACCATCAGTCACAGACAGCGACACCAGATGTTTGACTTCTGTGCGACCCAGCACCTTGCCGCTCTCCAGACTTACAGCCCAGACTTCCTCTGCGCCGTTTTTATGGCTGCCGTTGTATGGCTCGGAATGCATGGTGATAAACATCACATCATGAGCTTCGTTGTATGCAACCACATCCACACCACCGGGTGCCCATGGCTCTTTCACGTCCTTGGTGAAGGAACGCTTGCTGATTAAACTGGGCGCCTTGTCACTATCGGATATCTGGTAGACATTCCCGAAAAAGGAGACAAACAGAAGGTCATCGCCAGCCCGCTTACCCACGATGTAAACCGGATCCTGGTCGGGATCAAAGATTTTTTCACTACTCTCCGGCGAGCCGAACTGACCATCGGAACCTAAAGAGAAGCTCTGGAAGCGCCCGTCACCACAGGCAGTCGTGAACTTCACGGAATCCGCTGCGGGGAAGACGCCATAGCAACCAGGTATAGGAACTTCCTGCAGCACACTGCCATCCTTCAAGTCCACTACCGTTACAGACGTCGCAGGTGTAGCGTTTTGCACAAAGGCGTAATGATCGTCGTAGGAAATCGCCAGAATTGCATTAGACGGTGCCACCTGAGCGGCTTTATCGGGCACCACTACTTCCTGGAGAAGGGTCAGAGTAGGAACATCAAATTCCTGAACCACAGACTCTGTTGGCCCATAGGTGATTCGTTTTGCGTAATGAGACAAGCTGTAAAGGCGGGTAAAATCGCTATTCGCGGCCATCTGGCCGACGATGCCGAAACTCAGATTTCCTTTCACACTGAGATCGTCTCTGGACAGAACCACAGTCTGGCTTGCGCCATCCCAACTCTGATCCAGAACAAACAGATTTGGGCCAGGCTGAATCTGCTCTTCAACCGTCAGCATTTCTGGCTCAAATGTATCCGCAGCCTGCACCGTTCCTGAAAGCAGAACGCTTGCCAGCGCAGCGAGGGCCAACCTTGAGCTGTGCATATTAAACCTCCGAATGTATTTAAGGGGGCGTTGATACGCTCCTGATACGGAGATTTGCATAAGGTATGCCATTTCGGGGATTTTTACGGAGCCCCCGTTTTATTGGCCATGAAACAGCCATCATGGTCAATTTGCGAACAGAAGCGGGCAAATACGCCCTGAAGTGCAGCTCTGTATTCCCGGGACTCTGCACCAAAACAGCCACACAGGAGCCAAAAGAGTGCAAGACAATATTGAGCTAGCTATCCAAAACAAGGCAGTAGCTGCCCGTCCAGACGTGATACGGGCAGCCGGAAAAACCTAGCGGGCGGAGCGGCGGGCAATCAATGCAAATGGGCCGCCACCCGGTGGCCCCTGATGCTCAGCACCACCGGATACATAGATCATCGGGTTGCAAGCGGCAGCAGCCAGCACTGCACCAACAACAGAGCGGGCGTGACGGGTATGATTGATGTCTGAATCGTCCAGCATGGTGTTGCGATACCCGCGCACGCGGCCACCGGGATCGGCTTCAGCTTTTGCAAGTATCTGGACAATTTCGAAACCTTCCGGTGCAAGTGCCCGGGCACTCGCGGACGCTCGCTCAAGCACACCTGAATCCAGCGCATCCGTCATAACGTCGTGGCATATAAACAGATCACCTTCAGACGCGGGGGAATTGCCCAATACAACCACCTCACAGTAGTCCAGCTCTGCGCCTGCCGACGCGGAGGCAACAGCCGAGTATCTCTGGAAATCCGTGCAGTTGAGCCCGGCCGCAGCAGCCGCATCTGTAAATCCGCTTTCGCCGAGCCCTATCGCAATACCAAGTGCAGAAGCGCCCCTGGAGTAGCCCATGGATTTATAGGTTTCGGTAGTGATAGTCGCCCCGTCATTATCTGCGAAATCGGAGGACACCAGCAGCGGGCACTTTACCTGCACAAAATGAACGTCTGCAGGGTCGGTAATGCCGGCGTCGCTCATAGCCGCCAGGGTAGCCTCGGATACCAGGCGGATCTGTTCTTCCCGTCCCAGAGCTGCGGGGGTGATCACCGGTGTTTTTGCGACACCGGCAGCAAAGGCCTTTTCCCCGTCGGTGCGGAGGTTATCCACCGACGCCCTTCCCGAACGGCTGATAACCGTCAGATGAGGGCTCAAAACACCTTCAGTTCCCCCGGACATGACCATGGAAATGGCCGATGCCTTCTCTGCGCCAAGATATTCCCGGAACAGCGCCTTCAGCTCACTGGCCATGTACGCACGGGTGAAATCGTTCACGCAGCCATTACCTTCGGTCTTTCCAAGTATGGCAATAACCTCGCTGGCTCGTATGTCGCTGTTTTCGATAGCCAGGCGGAGCCTGCTCACGTCGCCTGGATGATCAATCGGGATAGTATGGACATGACAGTGCATCAGTCAGCTCCTTCCTGCTGCCAGAAAATAAAATGGCGATCAATCGCCTCAAGAATCCAGAAAAATGTCAGCCCGATGAAAGCGGCAGCGAAAATGGCGGAGAACATAACGTCGGTATCCAGATGGTACGACGACACCAGAACCACATATCCCAGCCCGGCGTTTGCACCAACAAACTCACCAACAATCGCACCTACAACCGCCAGTGAACTGGAAATTTTCAGTGCAGACATGACATACGGGAGGCTGGCAGGCAGCCGTAACTTCCAGAATATTTCCCGCCGGCTGGCCTGATAGGTCCGGAAAAGCTCATCACTCTCGGCGTCGATGGATCGCAAGCCCTTCACACTGTTGATCAACACAGGAAAGAAACAGATCAGAGCTGATGCAGCAATCTTGGAAGCCATACCTGTGCCCAGCCACACCACCAGCAATGGCGCCAGCGCCACCAAGGGTGTTGTTTTAAGGGCAATAGCCACGGGGAAAAGGCTCAACTCGACAGGCCGGAAATGCACAAACATTACAGCGACAAAAAAGCCGGCAATGTTTGCAATCAGAAAACCCCACAAGGTCTCCTGAAGAGTTACCCATGTATGGTTAATCAGGTCCGAATCCATGGCATCAAGCACATCCGACGGTGCCGGTAGCATATAGGCCGGGATTTTGAAGATATCGACAGATACTTCCCAGGCCACAAGTAGCAGGCTGATAAACACCAGCGGGTACAGCAGTGCGTCATAACGCCTGAGAATCCCGGGGCGCGGTCGTTTGGATACATCAGTCATCACGTTGCAGCTCCCTTCGCAGCCTGGCAATTGTCTGTTGATAAGCCTCGGTCTCTTCAACGCTGACAAAACCGGCACTTCGGGGCTTGGGTAGCGGCACGTCAATAATCGTACTTATCCCCGCAGGGCGACTGCTCAGCACTACCACCCGGTCAGACAAGCTGACCGCTTCGTGCAGCGAATGAGTAACCATGACAATGCTCTTGAGTCCGTTTGCCCGGTTTTCCCAGAGCCTGAGCAGCTCCAGATTCAGCGTGTTCCGGGTCATTTCGTCGAGCGCCCCGAAAGGCTCATCCATCAGGAGCAGTTCCGGTTCAGCCGCCAGTGTGCGGGCAAGTGCCACACGCTGCTGCATGCCTCCGGATAGTTGTTTTGGATAATAGTTGGCATAAGAGAGCAGCCCGACTAGTTCGAGTGCGGCCTCGGCCTTACCCCTGCGAAGGCTCTGCGGCGTCTTTTGTGGTCCCAGGGAGAGGCTCAGTTCCACATTTCCACGAATGGTAAGCCAGGGCATAAGAACCGGTTTCTGGAAGGCCATGCCACGGCGCGGCCGGACCTCCGGAAATATCACCTTGCCAGCACCGGATCTGTCATCAGCATCCGGCTTCAGCAGTTCAAGCATCAGCCTGAGCGTAGTGGATTTCCCGCAACCGCTGGGGCCGATAATGGATACGAACTCGCCCTTCCTGATATCCAGATCGATATTGCGCAATATGTGCGTATCGTTCAGGGTGAGGCTGCAGTTTTGCAGGGTCAGGAGCGGATCCCCCGCCAAGGCGTTTCCACCCGGGGAATCCGCCGAGGCCTGTATGGCTGACGATTGCATTATTTGCTCTGTTCCAGGAATTCATTTGTGTAGACGTTTTCGATTTCCTGTTTCTCGTCCAGGAACTCAAGGGATAGCAACTGCTCCTGAAGATTCTGCCAAGCCATCCGGGTCATACTGCCCAGTGGAGGCTGCTCAGGGGCAAGCAGAGGAATACTGGCATTCATCATCGCCAGCTCGTGCTCAAAGCTCAGCTTGTCGCTGTATTTGAGACCGAAACGGGCAACTTCTTCCGGATTCTCCAGGGCGTAGGCCCAGCCCCGGAAACTTGCACGGACAAATGCTTCCACCATTGCAGGATCAGACTCGATAAGGTCATTGCGGGCAAAGAGCGTATCGGCGTAGAAGTTGATGCCGTAGTCCGCAGGTGAAATCACATTAACGTCGTGCCCCTTTTCCTGCACTGAGATCACTTCGTTAATCACATAACCAGGCCAGGCCTGAACCTGACCATTCAGGAAGGGGCTAAGGTCGTATTTTATTGGCATTTCCCTTATCGCGGACTTGTCCAGACCCGCTGCCTGAACCATTGCGCGGTAGGTCAACTCCTCATTTCCACCCAGCTTTACACCCACCAGCTGTCCTTCAAGATCCGCAAGCGTCTCAATGCCCGAATCCGCCATCGCGAACAGAGCAAACGGTGTTTTCCGGTAGACCGCCCCTACCGCTGTGATCGGTACACCTTTTCCGCTGGCAAGCAGGATCTGATCAGCACCGGTAATGCCGAAGTCTTCACTGCCGGATGCAACCATTTGCACTGCCGGGAAGTCGACACCGCCTGGGCGGATCTCAACATTCAACCCCGCCTCTTCATAAAAACCTTTCTCTTTTGCAGCATAGAATCCTGCGAACTGAGCTTGATGCACCCATTTAAGCCTGAGTGTCACGTCTTTCAGGTCGCTTGCGGCTGCAGCCTGGGAAACCACTGCGAACATCAATGTCAGCCACATCATAAAGATCGGCCTTACTGCACCTGCGGTCATTCGGTCGTTTTTCATATTTGCCTCTCATGTGCGACGGGAATCGATTCAATCAATGCAACGATAGTGATTCAGGAGTGAGCTTGACAAGCGACCATTTAAGCTCATAGTGATGCCCAAAAGGCATCGCATTTCAAATACCTCGATCCGAGCGCACCAGACACAGGTGCCAGCCGCAAAGGGAGACGTTCAGCGTGCAGCACACCCGTTATCTTCACTACGTTGACGAAGTGGCCAGAGCCGGCTCAATTCGCAAAGCTGCGGAGCGCCTGAACATAGTCTCCTCGGCGGTCAACCGTCGAATTCTCGACATTGAACGTGAGGTAGGCGCGCAGCTTTTTGAGCGCTTGCCACGAGGCGTCAGGCTGACGTCGGCAGGTGAAATTTTTATCGTCTATGCTCGCAGCCAAATGGCGGAAGCTGAACGGATGCGCTCGGAAGTCGAGGCCCTGAACGGCCTCAGGCGAGGGGAAGTCAGGCTGGCGGTGATTGAAGCCGCGAGCGCAGATTTTCTCCCGCGCCTGATCGCAGATTTTCAACGCAGATACCCAAAAGTCGCCTTTAGAACAACGGTCTGCGGCAGGGAAGAGGTTATGCAACGGGTGTTGAACTTTGAAGCCGATCTCGGACTGGCATTGAACCCGCCAGCAGAAGCCAAATTCCGACCCTTAATCGTAGTAGAGCAGCGGGTCAAAGCCCTGGTGGCAGCCGATCACCCCCTCACCCTCCAGAAATCAGTGAGGGTTCTGGACTGTCTGGACTACCCCGTGGCCCTGCCCGCGTCGTCGTTGGGAGGCCGGGTGCTGCTGAACACCTTTCTGGCCAATTCATCGATCAGTATCGAACCCGCTCTTGAGTCGAATTCGTATGAAATGATGCGGAACTTCGCCAGACTGGCGGGCGGCGTGTGTTTCCAGGTAGACATCGGCATTTCATCCCGCAGCGGGTCCGATGACGCCCGGCTGTCGAATGACCTCGTGGCATTGCCGCTCACCGACAGTCGGCTACCGGTGGGAAAGCTGGTGATGGGAATGCATCACGACCGGGCCCTGCCTGTCGCCGCCGCAAAATTTGCTCAGGAAATGGAACTGGCTCTTTCGGCCTTTTAGCAAATCGGCAGCTTGATTCGTGTAAGCATTCCTTGTCAGGTTTTGACAGCCACTTTCCTCTGATTTGCCATTGGATCGCTAAGTCTTGCGCAGGATACTGAATGAGGTCATGCCGCTAATGCGTGCTCTGCCTTTTTACAGTAGCCCATTCCGAAAAGAGCAAGACAATGAAAACAATAACCCCCTCCGAGGCGGAATCGCAGCTTTGTGAGAGGCTGTTTCAGGTTACCCGACGGGTAGATCCGAACGTTACGGCCCTCACAGGTTTGTGTCGTCTTTCCGGCGGTGCAAATCAGGAAACCTGGTCCTTTACCGCACAAAGCCCGGCAGGCGAAACACCTATGATCCTGCGGCGCACCATGGCATCAGGTAAGCCGGCCACAAGCCCTGAGCCAGCCGCGATGTCCACAATGGCACTCGAAGCCTGCCTGCTCGGGCACGCCGCCAGCGCAGGGGTAGCTGTACCTCAGGTGCAGACAGTGCTGGAACCCGACGACGGCATCGGGGATGGCTTCCTTATGAATTTTGTAGCAGGTGAAACACTCGGTGGTCGAATTGTGCGAGATACTGCTTTTACCGGAGCCCGCAAGGTACTGGCTTACCAGTGTGGACAGGCTCTGGCGGCCATCCATCAGATTCCCGTCGCGCCCCTCCCGGACCTTCCTGTACTGACGGCCATAGAAACCATTGATGGTTATCTGGCACAACATCGGGCCAGTGGCACCCTGCGCCCGGTATTTGAATTGGCATTTCAATGGCTTGGCAACAACCTCCCCTCCCCGCCGGAACAAAACGTACTGGTGCATGGCGATTTCCGCAACGGCAACCTGATTGTCGGAGGAAAAGGCCTTCGTGCCGTGCTGGATTGGGAGCTCGCGCACCTGGGCGATCCGATGGAAGATCTCGGCTGGCTGTGCGTCAACTCCTGGCGCTTTGGGCGCACGGACCTTCCTGTAGGCGGGTTCGGTCATCGCAAGGACCTCATTGCTGGTTATGAAGCCGGCGGCGGATCCGTAGACATTGCTCGCGTACGTTTCTGGGAGGTTCTGGGCTGTCTCAAATGGGGAATTATGTGCCAGGGCATGGCAAGCGCACCGCCTGACGGCAAACCTCGTCGCGTCGAACGTGCAGCTATAGGTCGTCGCAGCTCCGAAACGGAAATCGACCTGCTGAATCTACTGGCCCCATGTGAAGGAGATAAATGATGCAGAGTTCACCCAGTGCCATCGAGCTGCTTGAATCCGTCACAGCGTTCCTGCGCAATGATGCCATACCAAAGCTTTCAGGCCGGGAGGCGTTCGACGCCAGGGTCGCAGCCAACGTTCTGGATATTGTCGAGCGCGAACTGCGGCTCGCGCCGAAGACCGATGCTGCAGAGCGAGACAGCCTTACCCGGTTGCCGGGAATCCGAGAAGACACCTTTGAAGTCATGAACAGGCAACTTTGCGAGAAGCTGGCCTCAGGCCAATACGGTTTCGATACGCCAGGTCTGATTGATCACCTCTGGATGATCACCCTGAACCGGCTTTCCATAGACCAGCCCGGTTACAGCAGTTACCACGCTGCCATTCATAACAGGAGCCAACCATGAACTTCGACCTTCCTGACGAACTCATAGGCTATCTTGCAGAGCTTGACCAGTTTATAGAGGCGGAAATCAAACCTTTGCAGGCCGAAAATGACAACGAGCGCTTCTTCGACCATCGTCGTGAGTGGGCACGAACCGACTTTGATAATCAGGGGCTTCCCCGCCCCGAATGGGAAGCCCTGCTGGCCGAAGTCCGTCGACGCGCGGACAGGGCGGGCCATCTGCGATTCGCGCTGCCGGTCGAGTTTAGCGGTAAAAGTGGCAGTAACTTATGGATGGCCGTTATCCGCGAACACCTGGCCGCAAAGGGTCTGGGACTGCACAACGACCTGCAGAACGAACATTCCATTGTCGGGAACAAACCCTTCGTACTGGTTATTCGTGATTTTGGAACCCCCGAGCAGCAAGAAACCTTTATCAAGGGCATGCTGGATGAAACCATCAAGCTGTCGTTCGGCCTGACTGAGGCCGACCATGGCTCTGATGCTACCCACATGGACACAACAGCTCGTCAGGAACCGCGCGACGGACAAGAAGGTTGGCGTATCGACGGGGGTAAAATGTGGACAACGGGTCTTCATACAGCTACCCACATCGTAGTTTTCGCGCGTACCAGTGGAGAGGACGGTGACGCCAAAGGCATCACCGCCTTTCTGGTGCCTTCCGCTACTGACGGCATTTGCGTGGAAGAGTACCTGTGGACGTTCAACATGCCGACAGATCATCCTCGCGTCAGCTTCACCGATGTGTGGGTACCCAGCAGCACCGTGCTCGGCGACGTGGGCGGCGGACTGGCGATCGCCCAGCACTTTGTACACCAGAACCGGATTCGCCAAGCCGCATCGAGCCTCGGAGCCGCAGACTTTTGTATTCGTGAAAGCGTCAAGTACGCGCGAGAAAGGAAGCCATTCGGGCAGGAGCTGGCTCGCAACCAAGGGATTCAGTTCCCGCTGGTGGAGTTGGCCACTCGGGCTGAAATGTTACGCGCCTTTATTCGGCAGACCGCTTGGCAAATGGATCGGATGACCAAAAAAGAGGTGGAAAAGCAGCTCTCCGACAAAGTCTCAATGTGCAACTACACAGCAAATCAGCTGTGCTGTGAAGCAGCCGACACGGCCATGCAGGTGCATGGCGGAATGGGCTACTCGCGCCACAAACCTTTCGAACACATCTACCGACATCACCGCCGCTACCGCATCACTGAAGGGTCAGATGAGATCCAGAAACGCAAGATTGGCGCCTACTTGTTCGGTTACATCAAACGCAGCCCCGCTGTCTGAATTTGACAGTCAGTTTCCATGAAATGGCCATTGGAGCGGACTGCTGGCCACCGGATACTAATCGAGCACTCAATAATCCAAGGAGATAATGCCATGTCCAGTAATCAACGGGCTGTCCACGTAGTCGGCGTGGGTATGATTCCATTCACCAAGCCTGGTGCCAGCGACCCTTACCATATTATGGGAGCTCGCGCTGCCAAACAGGCTCTTGAAGACGCCGGTGTTGATTACAACCTCGTGCAACAGGCTTACGTAGGTTACGTTTATGGCGACTCCACTTCCGGCCAGGCCGCCATTTATGGCGTAGGCCTGAGCGGCATCCCGGTAATCAATGTCAACAACAACTGCTCAACAGGCTCCAGCGCGCTGTTTCTGGCTCGCCAGGCAGTTGAAAGCGGCTCTGTAGAGTGCGCAATCGCCGTCGGCTTCGAGCAAATGGTACCAGGTGCTCTCAAAGGTGCGTACGACGATCGTCCCTCTCCAATGGACCGTTTTGTCGAAGCAATGAAAGCCCACCAGGGAATTGACCCCAATAAACCCCGGGCTGCCCAATTTTTTGGCGGCGCCGGTTTGGATTATATCAACCAGTATGGCATCAGCCCGGACACATTAGGGCGAATCTCCGTAAAGGCTCGTCAGCATGCTGCGCGTAACCCGCTTGCAGTATTCCGTCAGCCCCTTACGTTAGAAGAGGTCATGGCGTCGCCGACTATCTTTGGCCCGCTCACCCGGTACCAGTGCTGCCCACCTACCTGCGGCGCTGCGGCGGCCATCATCTGCTCCAGTGAATTCGCCCGCAAGCACAACCTTGACGCCAGCGTTGTCATTGCCGCGCAAGCCATGACGACAGATACCGCCGCTACCTTTGAAAGCGATGATATGCGCAAAGTCGTTGGCTACGACATGACTGCATCCGCAGCCAGCCAGGTCTACGAGAAAGCAGGCATCGGCCCCGAAGACGTCAGCGTGGTGGAACTGCATGATTGCTTCACTGCTAATGAGCTCATCACTTACGAAGGGCTGGGACTGACACCAGAAGGCACCGCAGAGAAATTCATCCTTGACGGAGACAATACCTACGGCGGTCGCGTCGTCACTAATCCTTCAGGCGGCTTGCTCTCTAAAGGTCACCCGCTTGGAGCAACCGGCCTTGCCCAGTGTTATGAGCTGGTATCCCAGCTAAGAGGTACAGCCGATCAACGGCAAGTTGAAGGCGCACGGTTTGCGCTACAACACAATCTTGGCCTGGGCGGAGCCTGCGTCGTAACCCTCTACCAGGGAATCTGACGGCTCACCACGATTGATCGAAAGTTCATCGAACAAACATCCCACTGGGCTGCGGCGGCAAACCCTGACGGCAACAGGCTGGCCATAGTCTGTATTAAGTTGCATTCCCGGGGCCGACGACCCTTGGGAATGCCAGTATCAACGCCTTAATAGTTCCAAGTTTACCAATTCCCGCCGCTGCACAAATTTGCCAATCGTCTTCCGCGCATCCGCCATTGGTCGGCTTTAATCCAACCCATACACTGATTGCAACAGCCCGAGTCATACAAACCAAATAGCTGCAAGACAAAGACAAAAACAAAACAAGAGGTCTTCAAATGAAACAGCTCAAGCATCCCTACCTACGAAAGGCAACCTATGCCTTCGCCCTTATTTTTTCAGTCTCGATGGGACTGGGCGCCGCCTTAGCCAGCGCCCGCACTCTGAACTACGCTACACCGGCCGCTCCTAACGCCGACCGCCCGACCAATCAGGCTATCCTCTGGTGGGCCGATGAAGTCGCAAAACGCACCAACGGCTCTGTTGAAATCAAAGTTCATTGGGCGCAAAGCTTGCTGAAGTACAAGGATTCCGCACGCGGCATCCAGTCCGGCATCGCAGACATGGGGCCAATATCCCCGGAATATACTTTGGCGATGAACCCGCTGATGGCAGTATCTCAAACAGATCTCGGCCCCGGGGATAACTATATAGCAGTCCAGGCCTGGCTTAGAGCTGTCAACGGTTTCGAAGCCTTCGACAAAGAGTCAGCCCGTATCGGTATTCGCCCCATAGGCTACTATTCCAGTGGCGTTCGCGTGAATATGAGCACAACCCGCCCTTACATCACACCAGACGATTTTAAAGGCGACAAAGTACGCCTCACCCCACGCTCGATTAATGCGGCGCAAGCAAATGACTGGAAAGTCACCCCAGTCAACATCACATTCGCCGACTTCTATTCCGCCATGGAGCGGGGCACTATCGATGGCGCCCAGGGTTATCTTTACCTGATGCCACCCTACAAACAGAACGAAGTAGCCAAATACGTTGTAGTGCCCAACAGCGGACAATCCATGGTCGTGGTTGTGATGAACAACCGAGCCTGGGACAGTTTGTCAGATACGGAAAAACAGGTGTTTGAAGAGCTTGCACCAATTTTCAGTGAGAAAATGGCCCAAGCAGGACTTCAGGAGGCCGAAAACGCTATAGACACTCTCAAAAACAACCCTGATTACCCTGTTGAGTACTACAGTCTTACGGATGAGCAGCGCAAGGTATGGGAGGAACAAATGCGTCCTGCCGTCGATGAATACATCGCGGACCTTACCAAACGCAACTCCGCAGCAACGGAACTGCACGAGCGCTTTCTCTCAGAGCTGTACAAGGTTGAGGAAGAAGTACGCGAACAGGGCTACCCCTGGCAGAGCAACTGATGACAGTCACCGGGGCGGCAACACCGCTGCCCTGGTACTTCAACAGAGCACTGAATAACCGGAGGGTATGTCTATGACCAGACTCAGCCAGTCGATTCCCCGGGCGATAAGCTCGGTGGACCGCCAAATTGTCCGCTTCAGTCAGCTATTGCTGGCGCTGATGGTCATCGTGACGTTTGTGTCTGTGGTCGGAAGAACGTTCTTCTCCCAGTCCGTGCCTGACGACCTGTTGATTTCCGAAATGCTCATGGTTGCTATCGTGTTTTTGCCCATGGGTTACGTGCAATCCGTCGGGGCCCACCTGGAAGTCACGGTTGTAACCGACCATTTATCCCGGAAGATCCAGTCAGTACTGGTTACCTTGGGCTTGATACTCGGCGTCATCTTCTTTGGCTTGATGACCTGGCTCAGTGCTCGCGCGGCCTGGGAGTCATGGGAGTTCGGCGTAATCGCCTTCGGCAGCGCACTGGATCTGCCCGAGTGGCCAATCCGTGCTCTGATCCCCCTGGGCTTGTCCTGGTGGTGCGTCCGCATGTGTGTCCAACTGATTTTTCCATCCAGCCGGCCCGACCATGAGTCGGAGCTCACTCAAGCTCTAGATGAGACCGACGGCTACTGATCCAACCCCTTTTTTATAACAAACAGAACAGGTGTGTGAACAATGGATCCAACTACCATTGGAATCTGGGCGACGGCCGGCATGGTGACCATGCTACTACTGCGTATTCCGATCGCTGTTGTATTGATTGCCACTGGATATACCGGTCTGATCCTTGTCATGGCCAGCCGGGGTGACAGCTTTGATCTTGAACAGGGCTTTATAACGGCGAACAGTTTCCTGGGGGAGTTACCCTATTCTTCCACCGCGGAATATACCTTTACCACCATCCCGATGTTTCTGCTGATGGGCTACGTTGCAACTGAGGCTGGGTTCACCAAAGACATTTACCACACCGCACGGATGTGGCTCGGTCGCATGCCTGGCGGCCTGGCGGTTGCCTCGTCCGTTGGCTGTGCCCTGTTTGCAGCCATCAGCGGAAGCAGCCTCGCCACTGCAGCGGCAATGGGGCGCATGGCGGTCCCGGAGATGCTTGCCCGAGGTTATGACAAAGGGCTGGCGACAGGGGTGGTAGCGGCATCGGGCACGCTGGGCTCGCTGATCCCCCCCAGTATCCTGATGATTCTCTATGCGGTTTTTACCGACCAGTCCATCGCCGCAATGTTTGTGGCCGGTGTCATCCCGGGCCTGCTTTCACTGCTGATTTATGTCGCCATGGTGATGATCCGCGCCAAGCTCAATCCGGACCTGGCACCTCCCACGCCAAAAGTCAGCTGGCAGGAAAAATTCGGGTCTCTGAAAAGCACCTGGGGCATGCTGCTTCTTATTGTCGTTGTGGTATCCGGACTCTATTCCGGGCTGTTTACGCCATCTGAAGCCGGGGCTATCGGTGCCTCCATCGCGTTTATCATCAGCCTGGTAGCCCGTCGCCTGGATCGCAAGAAAACCTCCACGGCATTGCTGGAAACCCTGAAAAGCACCTCCATGTTATTCGCTGCGGTGATCGGTGCCTATATGGTCACATCGTTCACCGCCCTGACCGGCATCGCTGCCGACCTGACCAGCTGGGCCGGCGGCTTTGACGTACATCCGGTTGTAGTGATCGCCTCGCTCTCTGTCCTGTACATTTTCCTTGGCACTTTCATGGGCTCTATCGAGATCATGTTACTGACGCTGCCCATTGTCATCCCGATCGTCCAGGGCCTGGAATACGACCTGATCTGGTTCGGCATCATCATGATCAAATACCTGGAGATAGGTCTGGTATCGCCACCGGTAGGCATAAACTGCTTCATCCTCAAAACCGTCGTCGATGACAGTGTGCGCCTGGGGGATATCTTCAAAGGGGTCTCCTGGTTCATCGCCATGGACATCGTCACAATTGCGCTACTGGTAGCATTCCCGGAAATCGTCACGTTCCTGCCCAGCCTGATGTAGTGCTGGGCAATACAAATATCTATGACTCATAGAACCAACAGAGGCCAGCCATGAATATCACGCAACCCCTTCACAAAGCGCTCAGGGAATGCCCCGGCGCGCTCGCCATTGTTGATGGTGAGCGGCGCCAGACCTGGCGTCAGCTGGTCAGCCGAATTGCCGGCCTGGCCGGGGGCCTGCAAAGTTTGGGCATGCGACATGGTGATCGCGTTGGCATGCTGGCGCGCAACTCCGATCACTACGTGGAGTATCTCTATGGGGTACTATGGGGCGGAGGCGTAGTCAATCCAGTCAACATTCGCTGGAGTGCCCGGGAAATAGCCTACTCCCTGGACGACAGCGACACTCGCATTCTGCTGATTGACGACACCTTTATAGCGCTCCTTCCAGCCATCCGCGAACATTCCTCCGCGCTTAAAACCATCATCTTTGTCGGCGAAGATACAGCCCCGGAAGGCACGATCGGTTTGGAGCGTTTGATCAATACATCAGCCGAAGTGCCGGATGCCAAGCGCCATAGCGATGACCTGGCCGCCATTCTCTATACGGGTGGCACCACCGGGCAGCCCAAAGGGGTCATGCTCAGCCACAACAACTGTTACCTGGGTGCTATTGGAGCCTCTCTTGGTGCGCCGCGCCCCCCCAGACAGGTAGCCCTGCATGCAGCCCCATTTTTTCATGTCGCAGGTATGCAATCGATGTTTGGTCTCTCCATCCGTCTTGGCACTCATGTGGTCCTCACCGGCTTCGAACCCGCTCTGGTACTGCACGCCATAGAGCAGTATCGCGTTGCGGAAATTTTCCTCGTGCCAACCATGCTACGGATGCTTCTGGACCACCCGGATTTCCGGATACGCAACTTGAGCAGCCTGGGATCCGTTCGTTATGGTGCATCACCTATGGACGTTACCTTGCTGGAGCGTGCCATGAAAGAGTTACCTGGCGTGGACTTCTCCCAGGCCTATGGCATGACGGAGCTGGCACCGACCGTTGCGGTCCTGCCCCCCCATTACCATACGGAAGAAGGGCGCAAGGCCGGCAAGCTGCGCTCTGCAGGCATTCCAACCCCGCTTGCCGAAATCCAGATTGTTGACCCCACGGACAACGAAGTACCCAACAACACGGTGGGGGAAATTGTTGTTCGCGGTCCTATGGTTATGCAGGGCTACTGGAACAAACCCGAGCAAACCGCAGAGGCTCTTCGGGGTGGATGGATGCATACCGGGGATGCAGGCTATATGGATGAGGATGGCTTTCTGTATGTGGTAGACCGCATCAAGGACATGATCGTGTCTGGCGGCGAGAACGTTTACTCTGCAGAGGTCGAAAATACCATCCTGAAACTACCACAAGTCGAACTGTGCGCCGTGTTCGGAGTGCCGGATGATCGCTGGGGAGAGCGGGTTCATGCGGTCATCAAACTGCGCCCGGGCAGCGACCTGAATGAGCAACAGCTAACAGATCATTGCAAAGACCATATAGCGGGCTATAAATGCCCTCGCAGTATTGAATTCGTCGACGAGATGCCTATCTCCAGTGCCGGAAAACTGCTCAAATTCAAAATGCGCGATCCTTACTGGAAAAATCAGGACCGTCGTGTTGGCTGACATCAGTCCCCTATTGGCCAACGACCAAGGGAGGATCATCCGCGAGTACTGCCTCGCGGTATTCCCCCGGAGGCAAACCTGTCCACTTCTTGAAGGCACGGTGAAATGTGCTGGGCTCGGAGAAACCCAGCCGTTCCGCCACCTCGGTCAGGGACAAGTTTGGACAAGCCAGGTAATCAATAGCGGCATCTCTTCTCAAATCATCCTTGAGATCCTGAAAGCGTTCCTGCTCCATACGCAGTCGTCGACGCAATGTATAAGCAGGCATGGCAAGCGCATCGGCAACCTGCTCAAGGGGAACGGAGCCGTGGGTCAGATTTTGTCGCAGGTAGCAACGCACCCGTTCAACAATGTGAGAGCGGTCGCGATAACGCACCAGAAGATTGCCCAGGGATCGACGAAGGAAACCGTGCAAACTGCTGCGATCCTGACGCAAAGCGCAGTCCAGCCAACTCACATCAAAGCTGAACCCACTGCAAGACTGCTCGTAAAGGACAGGTCCGTTGAACAGTAAACTGGTGGTTGCCTGATCAGAAAGCGCTTTACCACGCATCAACACCTGACTTATCGGTATCCGCTCCTCAACCATCCAGCACATCACCCCGTAACTGAAAAGCATGAATACCCGCTCAGCAAAGTCCGAGCATTCGCCGACCGGTACATGACTTTGCAGACGAACCCACGCCACCCCATCTTTTTGTTGAATTCGCACCGTGAAGTCCTGCAACACCAGATGGTAGAAGTGGCTGCCCGCACGAAGAGCATCACCCAACGTCGGCGCATGTACCATCAGCTCACAGCATTGAGCAAAGGTACCTGGCCTGACGGGGTGAGAGCAGAGCCCCCAGTATTCATCGCCCGTTCTGCGCTGAACAACCCGCAACAGCTTGGCAAAATGCAACTGTGAGACTCTGGATAAGGGCGAACTGAGCAGTGAAGGGGAAATACCCGCCTGCCCCAACAGCGCGTCGACATCCAGTCCCTGTCTGTGGCACCCCCCAAGAACACTATGAACCTGGGAAATCGGTATGGTGTGTCTGGGCAATATCGTTTTCATAAGCGAACTTTTTAATTATTTGATGTCCGGAAATCCATATAATCCACAGTTCTCATCTCTGGCACCATCAAACAATCCTGAAAGCCATCTTTACAATCCCTGAAGCCCCCTCTCCTTTTTATCTCAGGTGATACCACCGCACACGTTGGGTGTCGATTGAAGAGCCCACTTCACCCAGTTCAGCCAAATAATTCAGACAAGCCAGGGCTTCGCCTGTGGCAAGGCTGTAAATCATGAAGCTCTCCTCGGTTATGACACGCCCGAAGAGAACAGCGAACACATCAACCACCCGCTTCGGCCCGCTTTCCAACGCTCTTCGCAACTCATTCAGTGCCTTTTCCTGGTCCGCCAGCAAACTGTCGATACGCTCATGCAAGCCGGTAAAACAGCGTTGATGAGCTGGCAGGACCAGAACATCATCCGGGATTTCAGACTTAAGCTTACGCAGTGATGCCAGCCAATCCGCCATCGGGTTGGCTGCCGGCTCCAACGGTGTTACCGAAACATTGGATGAAATGCCCGGCAACACCTGGTCACCGGAGATCAACAGTTTGTCGTCTTCGCAGTACAGGCATGCGTGCTCAGGCGAGTGGCCATTTCCGATAACCACGCGCCAACTCCGACCACCGATAATATGGCGCTGTCCTTCCTGCAGGCGCGAGAAGCTGCGAGGCAAAGGGGAAACCAGTCGTCCATAATTATGGTAATGGTCGTGATAACTCTCGAGCACAGTCTCGGGCCAGCCCGCTGCACGAAAAAACGCCGTAATATCGCCCGGCACGGTGCTGTCATGTGACTGTGCCACCAAAACCCGAGAGGTCAGGTACTCCAATCGGGTCATCCAGAACTCCTCCGCTCCCCGCTCCATCAGCCAGCCGGCCATGCCGACGTGATCTGGGTGCAAATGGGTCACGAACACCCGCCGCACGGGCATATCCTCTGGAAGTGACGAGAACAACAATTCCCAGGCAGCTTTGGCCTCGGGAGTGTGCATCCCGGTATCGACCACCGAAAAGCCATCTTCTTCACGGAGCAGCCAGATATTGATGTGGTTCAATTTCCCGGGCAACGGGATACGGGTCCAGAATACATCCTGCGCCACCTCGACCAACTCGGCCGCTTCCGGCGCCCGGGGCACGCCTGGCGGTTTCGTTTCAATATCAAGCACAGTTAATACCTTCTTTGCGAGCATCTTCCTGGAGCTGGCGCCACATAATTTTGCCGGTGCCTGACTTCGGCAGTTCATCGAGAATAGCCACCGCAGTGGGTACTTTATAGGCGGCCATATGCTGCTTGCACCAGGCAATAATATCGTCTTCACTGAGGTTTTCTGGCGCAGTCGGCTTCAACACGACCAGTGCTTTAGCGGTTTCGCCCCGCTTAGCATCAGGCGCTGCAATAATGCAGGCTTCATGAATATCCGGGTGGCCGTACATGATACTTTCCACTTCCGCCGGCCAGACCTTGAAACCGGAGGCATTGATCATCCTCTTCAGCCGGTCAACCATAAAGAAGTAGCCTTCTTCGTCCACGTAACCCAGATCGCCGGTGCGAAGAAAGCGCCCTCCATCAAGTTCAATGAAGCTTTTAGCCGTGGCCGCCGGATCTTTCCAGTACTCCAGCATCACCTGCGGGCCTTTCAGGATAATCTCGCCGGTTCCCCCCTGAGGCAACTCTTTCAGGGTAGCCGGGTCAATAATACGGGCATCAACTCCGAATGTAGCGATACCCAAACACTGTCGCTTGCCCCGCTCAATGGGGTTGCCAAGAATGAAGGCCGCGGTCTCGGTCAGGCCATAGGCTTCGTTGTAGACAATATTGAATTCCTCTGCCAGCTTTCGGGAGATGGCTTCTGGCATTGCAGCACCACCGCCCATTAACTTGCTCAGACAGGAAATGTCGTGGTTTTTCAGTGCCGGATTGGAAAAGAAATCGACGATCATCGAAGGAGGTGCACTCCACAGGCTGACACCATGACGTTCGATCAGCTTCAGCGCTACATCACGATCCCAGCGCTGCATCAGTACCGAGGTTGCTCCATTAAAAATGGGACCATTCATCCCGCCCTGCATACCCAGAAAATGGAACAAAGGCGCAATGGCTAGTGCCGTAAACGCCGGCGAACCACCACGCCAGACAGTCGACGCGGCGACTGATGCAATGACGGTGCTGTGGGAATGCACGCAGCCCTTGGGATGACCTGTAGTGCCGGAGGTGTAGCCAATCACACACAAGTCGTCATGCTTTCCGGAAAAGGCTGCCGGCACAAAGTTGCAATCGAGCACATCCTGCCATAGTGCGACGCCAGCACCACTGAACTCATGCCTTGGTTCGGTGACCGCTGCCGGCACTGCAAGATCCGTCGGCTTGGTCAGGTAATCAGAATAGGCATGGACGATCAGGTGATCAACATCTCCCGATCCCACCAAAGCCTGCGCGTGGACATATAACTCCTGAGCGACCAGGGCGGTACGCGCTCCGCTATCAGACACACAATACTGCAATTCATCAGCCAAATTCATCGGGTTAACGGGAACCACGACCCCCTGCGCTCGGAGGATAGCGTAATAGCCAATTACATACTGCGGGCTGTTCTGGGAATACAGGGCAACCCGGTCGCCGGGACGCACGCCACATTCTTGTTGCAGGTATCCGGCCAGAGCCTGAACCTTCTGACATAGCTCGGAGTAACTGAGCACCGAATCATAGAAGACAAGCGCCGGCTTGTCCGGATAGCGGGTTGCTGCCACTTCCAGGTTGTAATAAAGGCTGGTTTTCGGCAATTCCAGCGTCCGTGGCAACCCCTTGGCCCAATACCTACCTTGTTCCGTTTTCATTTTTTGTTCTCCTGGCTCCACGCCTGAGGTGTTATTGGAATATTGTGATCAGGCGATCTTGCGAGCGATCAGTTCTTTCATGATTTCGTTAGACCCCCCGTATATCTTGCTGACCCGGGCATTGGCATACATACGCGCGATAGGGTATTCGAGGATATAGCCGTAGCCGCCATGAAGCTGCAAACACTCATCGATCACTTCACAATTCTTTTGAGTGGTCCACCACTTGGCCATGGCCGCTGTTGTGCTATCCAGTTCACCGGCAAGCAACTGCATCATGCACTGATCAACGAAGGTGGTAGCAATGGTGGCGACGGTTTTGCATTCGGCCAGTTTGAAACGGGTGTTCTGCAGCTCACTCAATTGCTGGCCAAACACTTCCCGCTGTCGAACGTATTCAGCGGTAAACTCTATGGCCCTGTGCATGCTGGCCTGGGCCGAAAGGGCGATAATCATGCGCTCTTGGGGCAACTGTTGCATCAGTTGGCCAAACCCCCGACCCTCCTCAGCACCCAGAAGATTGTTGCGGTCTACTCGCACGTCGTCGAAAAAAAGCTCGGAAGTGTCCTGGGCCTTCTGGCCAATTTTCTCCAGCAGCTTGCCTCGACGGAAGCCAGTCTGACCCTCGGTTTCCACCATGATCAGAGATATTCCCTTGGCACCAAGCTCCGGATTGGTCTTTGTAACCACACAAATCAAATTGGCATGAAAGCCGTTGGTAATGAAGGTCTTGGAGCCACTGATAAGATAATCATCACCATCATGAACAGCGCGGGTTTTCACACTCTTAAGGTCGGAGCCAACCCCTGGCTCGGACATCGCAATTGCGCCGACAAGCTCACCGGTAGCCATACGTGGCAACCAACGCTGTTTCTGCTCTTCACTCCCGTAAGCCAGAATGTAATGGGCGAGAATACCGTTGTGAACGCCGATGCCAAAGTTCACCAAAGCGCGGGTCAGCTCAATATTGATGACGGCCTCATGAGCAAAGCTGCCACCACCACCATGGTACTGTTCCGGAATACTGGCGCACAGCAGTCCCATTTCTCCAGCCCGCAGCCAGGCTTCGCGGTCCACATAGCCTTGTTTGCCCCAGCGCTCCTGATGAGGCACGAACTCTTTATCCACAAACTTACGTACCGAGTCCCGAAAAATCTCCAGGTCTTCAGTCATCCAGGGTGTTTTGTAATGCTCCATTATTATTCTCCCAATTATGCCTGATGGTAGCCCGGACACCCCTTCAGGGCTCGATCCGGAAGCCCTCGGCAAAGGCCTTCCATCAGAGTACTCACCCGACCAGGGCATACCAATGGCAAAACCGGATGCTTTTATTGGTAATTTTTTGCCTCAAGCTCCCGCTCGCCTCATCAGCCAGGCCGGTATCAGAGCGAAGGCAAACGCTAGTGCGAGTACCAGAAAGCTGTCCTGAAATCCGCGACTGTACCCCTGAAACCAAACCATCTCACCGAGCTGACGCAATGCAAGGCCGTGGACCTGATCTGTACTCGTGCCGGCCGCCGCGTAGCTGTCGTACATAGTCGACAGCCAGCCCCGGGTAAGCTCATTACCTGCGGTCTGGGTCTCAGCAATCACCGCAGCATGTCCTGCACTGCGCCACTCCAGTATCACTGCCAGAGCATTCACACCCATGGCACCACCCAGCTGGCGCGAGAAATTGTTGGCACCTGCTCCCTGGCTGAGCAAGTGGGACGGTAGAATTTTAAGCGACCCCGTACTCAGGGCCGGCATGCCCAAGCCCAACCCAATCCGGCCCAACGCAACCCAGCCCACGATTACCCAAGGCAAGGTATAAACGTCAATGACCGCCAACGACCAGCACGACCAGGCAAACAACGTAGCGCCCAGACCGATCAGCAATGGTGCGGGGTAAAGGTCACTGAGCCTCCCGGCGACCGGGAACATCAATCCCATTGCCAGTCCAGCCGGAACGAGCAGTAATCCGGAAGCACTGGCCGAAAATCCCTGGATTTCCTGCACAAAAAGCGGCACCAGATAGGTTGACCCAAACAATCCCGCTCCATAGCAAAAGGCCACCAGACAACTGGCGGCAAAACCAGGATGGGCAAATATCCTGACTGCCAGCAAGGCCCTTGGGCTGTGCCATTCCCAGACCACAAACACCACTGATGTCACCAGCGCCCCAATGCCGCTGGACAGAATCTCTGCTGCCCCCCAGCCCAGCCTCTGACCATTGGACAGAGTCCACAACAACAGGCCAAGAGCGGCACAAAGCAAGGTGAAGCCGGTCCAGTCGAATGGCTGAACCCGATCCTCTGCCTCCCGGGCAGGTGCGAAGAACAGGGCAAAGACAATACCCGCCAGACATGCCGGTAGCGGCAGGAAAAACACCGCCCGCCAGCTCATCCAGTCGACCATGAAGCCACCCAGTGCCGGCCCTACTGCAGGACCGAGAACAACCCCCAGCCCATAAACCCCCATACCCAAACCACGCTGCTCCGGTGGAAACACCCGGAAGATCACTGTCATAGCCAGAGGCTGGATGATCCCCGCCATGGCTCCCTGCAGAACTCTGGACAGGATAACCATGTCTTCATGAAGGCTGACGCCACCCAGCACTGCTGCGATCATGAACAGCACCATGGCCCCGATGTACGCACCTTTCATACCGAAGGTCTGCAACACCCAGGAGCTCAGCAACATAAACGCTGCCATTGCTGCCAGAAAGCCCGTTGACAGCCACTGGGCCTTGGTCTGGGCGATTCCGAAATTGCCCATGATGTCCGGAATGGCCACGTTGACAATGGTTGCGGCCATCGTCATGGACAGGGTACCGAGCATCACTGTTACGGTAATGAACCACTTGTATCGCGGCCCATAACGCGCAAACAGGGCTTCAGTTTCCGACACGGATGCCCGCCTCTACCATCATCCCCGGGCGCAACCGGCTGTCAGGCTTATCAAAAACAATCTTCACCGGAATCCTCTGGGTCGTCTTGGTGAAGTTACCGCTAGGGTTAGGGCTGGGTATCAATGCAAATTCACTGGTTGCCGCATATCCGACCCGCGCCACCGTGCCGGGAAATTCCTCTCCAGGGAATGCATCAACCTCGACTGATACCTTTTGCCCCGGCTCTACCTTTCTTACTGCTGTTTCCTTGACGTTTGCCTCTACCCAGAGACTGTCCGGCCGGAAAACCAGCATCAGGTTCTGGCTGGTCTGCACATACTCTCCGGCCTCAACAAAGGTGCGGGCTATGCGGCCATTTACCGGGCTGCGCAACTGGTGGTCCCGAAGCCGCAACTGCAGAGTCTGCTCTTCCGCTGCCAGCCCGGCCAGACGACCGGCAATCACATCTGCCTCCCTGGCCAGCACTTTCTGTCTGAGCGATTGGGCCTCTGCCCGGGACCTGCCAGCCCTGGCCGCCCGGGACTCTCCCTCAGCCAGTTTCAGGTTCAGTTGCGAACCGTCACGCAGGTGGCGGGCATCGGCCAGTTGCTGTGCCGATACCATGGCATTGGCAGTCATACCCTGAAGGCGCATGAGATCTGCATCGGCCTTGGTCAGCTCAAGTTTTTGCCTCGCAAGTTTCAGACGCGCTGTAGCCAGCGCCTGGTCAGCCAGTTCCAGTTCTGTGTTGTCCACAGCCCTGGCATAATCCAGTTCCGCCTGAATCCGGGCGGCATCCGCTTCCAGCACCACCCGGCGACCAGACATCACCGCCAGCTCAAGCTCCAGCTCACTACTGTCAATCACCAGCAACGTCTGAAACTCACTGACAGAGTCGCCTTCTTCCACCTCAATGGAACTAACCCAGCCGGGCAGCCGGGAAGCTATAGCCACCATATCTGTCTTGATTCGGGCATCCACTACATGCACGTGGTTTATCCGGTAGACCAGCCACTGGCTTACCCATACCAGCAGGATCAAAACGAGTACCAGCACGGCAACTGTCTTTACAACGCCGCCGCGTGGCAGATAGCGCTTACGGGATCTCGACACCGTCATACCGGATATAGCCCTTGTTATGATTGTTATGACATTCTGGCCGCCGGCCTATCCGGCCCGGTCAAGAATCGTTCTGGCCATAGCGATGACCGGTGCATCCACCATCTGGCCTTCCACTTTGAAGGCGCCATCACCAGATCTGGCCGCTGCCATGACTTTTTGAGCCCATGCCACCTGCTCCGGATCCGGTGAAAAACCTGCCTGTACTGGAGCAATCTGCTTCGGGTGAATACACAGCATGCCGGCAAACCCCATGTTCCGGGCCCGGCGGGCCCTGCCAAGAACCGCGTCCTCATCATCAAACACCGGAAACACCGTATCGATTGGCGCCAGCAAACCGGCAGCCCGGGAGCTGACCAGAAGCTGATAGCGGCACTGATCCATAACGGTTTCTGCGGCTTCGGTATTACCTTCAATTCCCAGATCATCGCTGAGGTCCAGGCCGCCATAGCTCAGCCGTTCAACTCCCGGTACCGCAGCGATCTCGTTGAGAGCAACCAGGCCCAGAGCAGATTCAATCAGCGGAATAATGGTCTTTCCGGCGCTGGCCACAGCGTGAATATCATCCGCGGATTCAGCTTTCGGTAACATGATGCCGACTACCTTCGCATGGCGTGTACACAGAGCCAGATCTGCCTCAAAACCCACGGCTCCCCGGGCATTGATACGCACATATATCGGCGCACCTTCATGGCTGGAAAGGAAGGCATCCAGCGCCTGACGGGCAGAATCCTTGGCATCAGCCGGCACCGCATCTTCCAGGTCCACAATTACCGCCCCGGCATTGCTGGCGATAGCTTTGGGAATTCGCTCGGGGCGGGAGGCCGGCACGAAGAGCATGGTTTTCAAATCTCTGCCTGTCATGGTCAGATTCCTGTTTTCTGTATTACGTTAGTGTCCGATCACACCGCTATGCTGTAACTGGCGGATCCGGTCCTGGCCAATGCCCAGCTCATCGAGAATTCCGGCGTTGTGCTCGCCCAGAGCTGGCACAGCAGAAACTGCATCAGGGAAACACAGGCCCGGAGACTTCAGGACAGGCAGGGGGCCAGCCGGTGTTGCCACTTCCAGCCAGCGGTCCCGTGCCGCCAGTTGCGGGTGGTTCCAGACCTGCGCCATGTTGTTGACCGAAGCATTAGCGATACCAGCCGAATCCAGGCGGCGTACCACTTCGCCAAGGGTCATCCCGGAAAAGACCTCCCGGATAAGCGCCCCGAGCTGATCCCGGTTAGCAGATCGCCGGGGGTTATCAAGGTAAAGAGGGTCTCCGGCCAGCTCCGGGCGCTCCAGTACCAGCTCACAAAAGCCCTGCCATTCACGGTCGTTCTGTAACCCCAGCATCACCGTTGTGCCATCTCCGACCGGAAAGGGGCCATAAGGGTATATCGTTGAATGGGAAGCTCCCGCTCTGGTCGGTTGCGGTGCGCCGTTATAGCTGTAGTACATGGGATAGCCCATCCACTCCACGAGACTCTCCAGCATCGACACATCAATATGACTGCCTTCGCCAGTACGAGCCCGCAACAACAGCGCTGACAAAATGGAATTGCTTGCGTACATCCCCGCAGCAATATCCGCAACTGAACAGCCAGCTTTCGCCATACCATCTGCGTCCGGCGTCCCGGTCACTGATAAAAAGCCACTCTCACTCTGAATCAGCAAGTCATAGGCTTTCTTGCCACCATGGGAGCCGCCCTCGCCATAACCGGAAACATCACAAACAATCAACTGCGGATACTGTTCATGAAGTTCGTCGAAGGACAGGCCCATCCGTGCAGTGGCACCGGGGGCGAGGTTCTGTACCAGAACGTCTGCTTCTGCCAGCAGCTGGTGCAGGATTTTCTGCCCCTCGGCAGCCTTCAGATTCAGGGTCAGGCTTTCCTTCGACCGGTTTGCCCATACAAAGTGAGAGGAAAGTCCATTGGCTCTGTCATCATAGTCCCGAGCGAAATCCCCACCATCAGGGCGCTCAACCTTGATCACCCGCGCACCCTGCTCCGCAAGCTGACGCGTACACAAAGGAGCCGCAATAGCCTGCTCCAGTGAGATCACGGTCACCCCCTCCAGGGGGAGGGGCTTTCTGCTATTTCCTGTCACAAAACCTTCCCTTGGATGCCAGAAGTCAGAAAGACCGCGGCAACTCCAGCAGATGCTCAGCCACATAGGAGAGAATCAGATTGGTAGATATGGGCGCTACCTGATACAGGCGCGTTTCCCGGAACTTCCGCTCCACATCGTACTCATTGGCAAAGCCAAACCCGCCATGTGTCTGCAGGCATACATTCGCAGCCTCCCAGGAGGATTCGGCAGCCAGATACTTCGCCATATTGGCACTGGCGCCGGCGTTCCGGCCGCTGTCGTATTCTTCACAGGCGCGCCAGCGCATCAGATCCGCTGCTTCTACGTTGATATGGGCCTTGGCTATGGGAAACTGAACGCCCTGATTCTTGCCAATCGGACGGCCAAACACTTCCCGCTCACTGGCGTACTTGCGTGCCTTGTCTATAAACCAGCGCCCGTCGCCAACGCATTCGGCGGCTATCAGAGTACGCTCGGCATTGAGGCCGTCGAGAATATAACGAAACCCTTTACCCTCCTCGCCAATCAGGTTTTCAGCGGGAATCTCCAGGTTATCGAAGAACAGTTCATTGGTTTCGTGGTTCACCATATTGGCAATAGGCTGAACTGTCAGACCATTACCTATGGCCTGCTGCAGGTCGACGATAAAAATAGACATGCCTTCTGACTTGCGTTTGACATCTTCCAGCGGCGTGGTGCGGGCCAGCAGGATCATCAGGTCAGAATGCTGGATGCGAGAGATCCATACTTTCTGGCCGTTGATCACGTACTTGTCGCCCCGACGGACCGCTGTAGTCTTGATCTTGGTAGTATCCGTTCCAGTGGTTGGCTCGGTTACACCCATGGATTGCAGGCGCAATTTACCTGCGGCAATTCTTGGAAGGTAGTTCTGTTTCTGTTCTTCGCTGCCGTGACGCAACAGGGTAAACATGTTGTACATCTGGCCATGTACGGTTCCGGAATTACCACCGGCACGATTGACCTCTTCAAGGATAACTGAAGCTTCTGCTACCCCAAGGCCAGAACCGCCATACTCCTCCGGAATCATCGCGGCAAGCCAGCCAGCCTGGGTCATCGCCTCAACAAACTCCTCAGGGAAAGCTTTCCTCTCGTCTATGCCACGCCAGTATGCAGCGTCAAACTCCGCGCACAAGCCACGTACACCGTCGCGAATATCCTGATACTTCTCCAGTGATGGACTGGTCATCTATTTGTTCTCCTTGAACACAAGTTCTGCCTCGTGAGCCGGGCCGTCTTCATTGGCAGCCCAAAGCAATGCATGACCGTCACCCTCTATCCGCCCTGCAACCTGGAACGACTTGTCTACGGTTAATGGCCGCAACCCACGGTAGGACAGGCTTACCGGCGTCAGCCCCGGGTTGGCGTCCACAAAGGCCTGTACCATCAGAGTGGCTATCATCGGCCCATGAACCACCAGATCCGGATAACCTTCTTTCTCGGTGGTGTAAGGATGGTCGTAATGGATGCGGTGGCCGTTGAATGTAACCGCCGAATAACGGAACAACAGCAACGGTGACGGCTGAACCGACTGGCTCCACTGAGCCTCTGCGACCGGCTTGTCCAGCGACAACCGTGGCGCCGCCGGCGCCTTGTATACAATGTCCTGCTCCTCGCTCAGACACAGCACTCCATTCTGGCGGTATTCATGCTCCACCGTGACGAAGAGCAGCTTGCCGGAACGACCCGTTTTTTCATTGATCGCCTTAATGCTGGACTGGCGCTCAGCTGGCTGACCTATAGTGAAAGGCTGCAAGAAATTAACGCGCCCCCCGGCCCACATCCGGGTGTTGCCCTCAGACTTCGGCAAAAAGCCACCCGGAGCTATGTGACCATCAGGCCCCGTAGCGGAAGGCGGTACTGGAATCTGGAAAAATGCCCAGTGCCACAGAGCTGCAAGCTCATCACCTTCCCCGGGGAACGGGCGATCCAGCATGGCTGCAATACGACCGGCATGAGAGGGGTCCAGGCGATCCCTGCAGGATTCCTGCTTGCCGATCCAGCCTTCGGGAGAGCTTGACATCACACATCCTCTTATCAGTCTTTATTCTGGCTTTCGAACAATGGTAAGAATGCCGTTATACAACGCTCGGGAGTATTCGTTTTTCCACAAGGGTGCGTTTTGTTTCCATGAACACCCCAGTGGTTTAGACTGACAGCCTCTTTGTTAGCCTGCTGATTATCTGAACCATGCACTTTGATATTCCGGATCTCCGACTGTTCATCCATGTAGCCGAAGCCAATAGTCTGACCGGCGGAGCCCGCCGGGCCTGCCTGTCCACGGCAGCGGCCAGCATGCGAATCAAGTCGCTGGAGGGGCAACTCGGCAGCCGACTGTTCTATCGCGACAGCCAGGGCGTAGAACTGACGCCGGCAGGCCATGACTTACTGGTCCATGCGCGCGCAATCATGCGTCAGGTGGATTACATCAAAGAAGAGTTTTCCCAGTATGCCGAAGGCGAGTCGGGGCATTTGCGAATCTTCGCCAATACCACAGCGGTAAGCGATTTCATGCCAGATGTGCTGGCGAGTTTTCTGGTCAAACGGCCAGGCGTCAGCATTGACCTGCAGGAGCGCCTGACCAATGACATTATTCGTGGTGTAGTTGATGGATCAACCGACCTGGGTGTCGTCGCAGGCCCGGTAAATCCCCACAAAAAACTCGAAATCATTCCGTTCAGCGTCGACCGGCTGGTAGTTGTAACCCCGAAAGATCATGAACTGGCAACACGCGGAAGGGTTTCATTCGCCGAAACCCTCCGCTACCCCCACATCGGCTTGCGGGAAGGCAGCACCCTGTTCAACTTCCTCAAGGAGCAGTCCAGCAAAACCGGCTCAACCCTTCAGATGAGAATCCAGGTCTTTGGTTTCGAGTCAGCCTGCCGGATGGTCAGCCGGGGCGTGGGCATAAGCATATTGCCCCGTTCAATTGCTCACAGATACGCGGATTTTCTGGATATTGCCACCATCGATCTGGAAGATGACTGGGCGGAGCGGGAACGCAGCCTGATTGTCCGTGAGTTTGATGCCCTGCCCAAATGCGGCAAAGAGCTGGTGGAGAAAATACGAAATCTCGCCTCGCCTGATGCTACGTTCAAGTTAGGGGAAGGCGAGCCTTCCCTTGTTCAAGGCATTAAAAAGGAAGGGTAAATACAGCACATACCAGGCTACAGATTACCAGCATAACCAGCGAGAACTTAAGGCTCCAGCCATAGGACGCCGTTCGGGCATCATAGCCAGTACAACGCTCCAGCAGCAGGGCGTTAGCGGAATACGGCGTGCCCGCGATGGTAATTCCCCACCCGGCTATAATGCCAAGCCCCAACCCCAACAGACCATACTCAGGCCAGATGGGCCCCAGGATGCTTCCCGACAGGGTACCGGAGATGATCGGGTTGACTCCCACAGTTCCTCCGATGAAGAACATCCAGGGTACTGCCATGGCCACCATCGGATAGGCCCATACCGGCAAACTGAACTCCATGCCCAGCCAGCTCAGCGCTATGGTGCCAATAATACCGCCAAGAAACGATGACCCACCCATAATGGCCAGTTCATTGTTTGCCATGGCCATTGACGGCATGGACACCACACCATCATGGACACGACGGTAGAAAAGCCCGATAACAACAGCCGTAAGACAACTCAGCGTAACCGCCTGTGAATAAACCAGCCCCCCGCCTACGCTCAGAGCGAAAGCTCCCAGGCAGATCAACACAATAATGCCGATAAAGCGGAGCCACGACAGCATTGCCGACTCATCCCCAGCGGCATCAATCGCCAACTCTTCACGCGGCGGCTCATCCTCCCGCGCCAGGGCGCCAGCGAAAAGGTAAAACAAGGCAAACGGAAGCCCTAGAGCAATAAGCTTCCAGCTCGACAGTCCCGGAAGAAAGGTCACTGTCATAACAACAGAGATGGACAGAGGTGATGCCATAGGCGATGCGGCAAAGCCCCGGACAACTGCCCGCGCAGCATTACGTGCCATCGGGCTGTCGCCCTGCTCCTTGACCTGCAGCCCGATCATGGTAGCGACCACACCTACAGATCCGAAATTGAGGGGCACGGAAAGCAATGCTGTACCGGAAGTCATACCGACATAACGGAACAAGGATTTGCCGGCAAACAGACTACGGGAAATCCGTTTAAGGTCATCAGACTGGCCCAGCACTGCGGAGAGCAGCATCACTGTAATAATCAACGCCCCGATTCTGGACATGTTACCTGCTGCCTTCGGCACCGCTGCCGGATCTGCCATGAGCCCGGCAAATGTCAGAATTAAGATCAGCGCCAGGATAATGCGCCCCACCATGCGCAGATTCCCCCAACCCAACAGAATAGCAAGGCAGATCAGAACCGTAGCAATATAGGTGTTGCCCGGCAGAAAAGTCGCGATACCGGTGAATAATGCCAGGTAAGCAAGAACTGAGCGAAGTCCGGAAAAGCTATCCGGCCGCAAAAAGGAGTGATTCATATCCCATCCACTTATGATCGAAATTTTTCTGAGGTTTTAGATGGGACTTGCCACATCATGCGCTCACCGGGAGCGGCGACGTCACATATTGCTCACCAGCATGGAGTTGGCAGTTAACTCGGCTGATTATCTGCGGGCCGCCGTGAGGAGATTCTTTTGGGCTACGAAACCTAAACCGTCTATAGAAGCAGGTCAACGAATCATACCCTTCCCGTTAAACCATTTTTCTATAAACTCCATACCGGAGTTATATACCTCGTTTCAGCTTCCGGCCCGGACGCGCTCCCTGCGTCCATTCCATTGGCTGGTAACTCAGTACATCAAGGAAGGCAGGAAAAGCGAGATCTGCGGAAAGAACATCAGCAGAGCAAGCACTACAGCCTCTGCCGCCAGAAACCATAAGGTTCCCCGAACGATTGTGCCGAAAGGAACCGTGTCTCCGACGCCCGCACTGACAACAAAAAGATTTAGCCCTATCGGAGGTGTCAGCAGGCCTATTTCAATAAACTTCACCACAAGCACACCAAACCATATGACATTGATATCGAAAGCAATAACAAATGGAGCCAAAACCGGAAGCGTTACGAGCATCAACCCTATAGGATCGAGAAACATACCCAGAATGATATAAAAGATCGTTACCATTATGAGAAATATCCATAGCGCCACAGCATAATTTTCGACCCAGTCCCCAATGCCCATCGGTATCTGGCTCAATGTAAGCATCCTGCTGAACAGCACAGCACCAATGGCAATAAGGAAAATAGAAGCCGTGCTTTGCACAGTTTCAGAGACCGCATTCCTCATTGCATCCCAGCTGAACGAGCCCTGGACAACGGCAGCAATCACCGCGATAAACGCTCCGAAAGCACCGGCCTCTGTGGCAGTTACAATGCCCGTATACAAACCACCCACTACACCCGCAACAATCACGGGCAAGGGCCAGGATCTGGCCAGCAAAAGCAGTTTTTCCGGCATTTCCAGTTTATCGTTGGTTCGTGGCGCAAGACTCGGCTTCAGTTTCACCCGGATTATGATCACTGCCGCGTAGGCCAGCATTGTCAGCAACCCCGGTATTATTCCTGCCATAAGTAACTGGCCAACCGACGCCTCCATGAATACCGCATAGAGAACAAACGGAATGCTGGGCGGTATGAACGCCCCAAGGGTTCCGGAGGCTGCAACGATACCCGTGGCAAGCCCCGGATCATACTTCGCCCTCAGCATCTCAGGGACGGCCAGCCTGGACATTGCTCCGGCCATCGCCACACTGGAACCACTTGCCGCGGCAAAACCGGCACTTGAGACATTAGTGGCAATCGCCAGCCCTCCAGGCAAAAAGCTGAGCCAGGCACGTCCAGCGTCGAAGAGAGTGCGGGTCAAACCGGTATGGAAGGCAATCGCGCCCATTAAAATAAACATCGGGATTGCAGTCAGCGACCAATGGGCGATGAACTGGAAGGTGGTCGCTCCCATCAGCGAAAACGCTGCGCTGGATCCGCGCAGCCACCAGATCCCGGTGAAAGCGGTCAAACCTAACGCGATGCCGATAGGTATACGCAGTGCAAGCAACAGCAACAACATACCTATACAGGAAAGGCCAATTTCTACAGGGCTCACAGGCTGTCCTCCTGATCACTGCCCCATGACGAGACAAACTGATACAGCCAGTACAAAGAGGCCATCAAGGCAAGGGAAATTCCGATAACAGCCAGCCATCGGGATGGCCAGACCGCCAGCTCAGCAACGATTGCATCCACTGTTTCCTGCCGCTTCCAGCTGCGCACAGCCTGGAGATAAAGGCCGTAAGAGAAGATGGCAAAATAGACAGTTATTGCAACCATGCCTATACCATCAACCACCCGTCTGAAGCGCCCGCGAAAAAACTGGGCAACCACATCAACCCGAATATGCACATCATCTGCGGTACAGGAAAAAATACCCACAAATACTGCAGCCACCATGTAGTAATAAGTGACCACTTCCATGGTTCCCGGAATATGCATCCCGAACAGAACCCTGAGCAAAACTTCTGCAGTAACATGCACCACCATCAAGACTGTTACCGCCCCCACAGCCACAGCTGCTCCGTTACTGATTTTTTTCAGCCAGGTATCCATAACCGCCTCCATTAGCAAACCCTGAGGACAACTTTGCCGACCGAGCGCCGGCCAACGACCCGGGCAATTGCCTGCTTCACATCCGCGAGCTCAAACGTCTCAGGCTCTCTGAGATTGAGATTGCCGGCTGAGGCAGCCGAAAAAAGCCAGTCCATCAGGACATGCATCTCAGGCGCGTACTCATGACGACGATCAGTCTTGCCCCAACCGATGCAATCGGAGAAATTCACGCCGTGCAGGCTGATATTCTTTACCAGAAGCAGATTTACAGGCGCCTGAGGGATCACGCCGCTGGCAAAACCCAGTGAAAGAATACAGCCTCCGTTTGCCGTGCAGCGGATAAGGTCTTCGAAGGCAGAGCCACCCACCGGGTCGAATACCACATCCACGCCCTGGCCCCCGGTTTCTGCCCGAACGGCTTCCAGCAGGTTCCGGGATGAATAATCGATGAGCAGGTCAGCCCCGGCCAGCCGGGCTGCTTCCAGTTTGGCCTCAGAACTTGCTGCGGCAAAAACCGTCGCTCCTTTCAGTCTGGCAACCTCAACTGCCGCCAGACCAAGGGCTCCGCCCGCCCCACAAACCAGTACCCGCTGGCCCGCTTTTACATCACCGCGCTTCAGCGCGGTTGCAGCAGTACCGAAAGACAAGGGAATTCCGACAGCACGCTCCAGTGAGACGTTATCGGGAACCGGGTAAACTGTTGCGGCATCGATAACAACTTCTTCGGCAAAGCCTCCCGCGTCCACAATGGCAGCCACCCGGTCACCGGGCTCCAGGTGATCCACTCCCTGGCCACACTCCATGATCTCCCCGGACACTTCGGTCCCCGGAATAAAGGGCAGCGTCATCTTCCGTTGATAGCGGCCCGTTACCATCAGGGAGATGGCGTAGCTGACGCTGGCATAATGAATCCTGATCCGGACACAGCCTGGCGCAATGTCCGGTCGCGCCACATCAACCATCTTCAAATCTTCAAAGCCCGTAAACTGGTCACACAGAATCGCTTTCATGACGCGCCCTCTTTTTTAGTTGTTATCTGAAGCCAGAGCCTGAATACAGGTCTTTGATTGAACCAACGAAGTAATTCGTTCTTCGTCATAGCCGGCCTCTCGCAGCACTTCACAGGTGTGCTCGCCCATGTCGGGGGCCGGCCTCAGATCCTCTGCAACAGGTTCCGCACCCGGGAACCGGGGAAGCGGAACCTTGCCAAAAGCCTTGTGACTGACTTCGGGTACCAGGTCGAGAAACTGAACCTGAGGATCCCGGAGCAAATCGGCGTAATCATTCAACGGACCGCAGAGCACACCCGCTGCATTGAGCCGGTCAATCCAGTGGAGTCTTGGACGGGAGGCAAACACCTCAGCTATCAGGCGGTGAATTTCAGCAGCATTGCGCTGGCGGGACTCGTTGTCAGTAAAGCGGGAATCATGTTCCCACTCCGGATGCCCCAGTACTCCAGCGAGGGCATAAAACATTTCATTCCGGATGCACACCACTGAAATTGGACCGTCACTCGTGTCGAACGTACCTGAAGGCACAGTGACAGGGCCACTGCGTTGACCGCCCCGCAAAAAAGACTCCATCATCGGCATAGCCTGGAAGGCCGAGGCCCCTGCCAACAAAGACAGGTCAAGATGACGCCCTTCACCGGTCAGCTTCTGCTGATATAACGCGGCAGAAAGCGCGTACCCTGCATAAAGGCCGGTAATCATGTCCACTGCCAGCATTCCAACCCGCTGCGGCTGGCCTTCAGCATCAGAGTTCATGGAAGACATCCCGGTAGCCGCCTGCAGAATGCTGTCAGACCCGGGCCTTCCAGCGTAGGGACCCGACCGGCCAAAACCACTGATGGACCCCAGGATAATTCCCGGGCGGAGTGCACTTAACACGTCAAATCCAAGGCCCAGCTTGTCCATCACCCCTGGCCGGAAGCTTTCCATAACCAGATCAGACTGGGTTGCGAGTTGTTTCAATACCTCAACGCCCTCTTCCGTTCGGGCGTCAACACATATCGAGCGCTTGTTCCAGTTAGCCGACACACTCAATGTGCTGTGACCTTCCTTTCGAAGCCCCATCAGTCTCCCCCAGTCTCCTTGTGGCGGCTCCACTTTCAAAACGTCGGCCCCCATCATGGCCAGCATCTGAGTTGCATAGGGGCCAGCGAGCCCCTGACTTACATCCAGTACCCGGATACCACGGAACGGCATCAGCTCAGGCGTTTTATTACTCATTGATCAGCTCACCTTGAATAGCGGGCTACGGACAACAGCTTGCTGCTGGAGCTCCGCGCCCGGAATGACATGGGTTCAAAAGGCTTTGTCGTATATTTCGCTTTTCAACAACGCAGCGTATTGCGGCTCCGTGATGTTCGGGTCAGCCAGCAATTTCTCCCATTTTTCAAGGTTGGCTATGAAGTTCGTAACAATCTGATCCGCGTCCTTAACGCCCCGGTCAGAGGCAGTTGCGGCAGCCCTTTCTACCTGAGCCTGCATAAAAGCTTCGCGTACTTTTCTCATTTCGTCAGATACCTCAATAAAACGGATACCCTGACCACCGGCTGCCTTGCGCACCTCGGCCTCTTCTTTCTGATACTCGAAAATTGTTCTGGCCACACCTACAGGAGCAGCTTCGATAATCGCCTTGCGCTCGGGATCTGTAAGATCCTGCCAGACAGAATCACGGATATTGAGTAGCGAGCCACCAAGGAAAGCCCCCATCGGCAGTTCGACAACGCTGCTGGCAACTTCATTCAGGGACAAGGACTTCAGCCAACTGGTGGCCCCTATCACACAGTCGAGCTGACTGCGCTCCATCGCTTCATAAGATTCGTTATTGGGAATATTGACCGGAATACCACCGATCTGGGTTACCCAGCGACCTATTTCTTCACCGGCAACCCGCATTCTCATGCCGTCAGGCTCAAAACCGGATGCAAAATCATTTTTACATATGGCCTGGTAGGGAGGCGTGGCGTAACTGGCGAGGAAGTGAACATCATTCTCCTCCAGCTCCTCAAGACACTGAGGGCAGCCAGTGAGAACCGTATCAATACTCGCCGCCGTAGCAACCAGCGAGTTCTGGTTCCAGAATGAAAGGTCACTGATTGTCGTGTTCGCCGGTATAGCTGTCGGGTAATACACGGTCACCAGGAAACCACCATCGATCATCCCGTCACGAACCGCAGATAACATTTCCTTTCCCGATGCAGCAGCACCTGAGGGAAAGAACTTGAATTCAATACTCCCATCCGTGCGCTCTTCCACCTCTTCAATAAACGTGGCTATCCCTGCACTCGTGGGATGTTGGGGCGGCAGGTAGCTGCCATAGGTCAGATCGCGCGCCAGGGCACCAGCAGACGTGAGGGATCCAGCAACCAGCAGGCAGCCGGCACTCATTGATATAAACAGGCCAGGATTCTTTTTTAACATTGTAGTTATCTCCAGTTTCCAGGATTGCACAGCGACTTACTTGTTATTTGTTCGCTGTGCGCACATAATGTTCTCTATGAGAACGTAAGAAGAAAAGCTTATATATCACCCAGTGTCAAAATAATTCTGGAGAGAGACAAGGATGACCCTGCATCAGGAAAAAGAACAAAAGCTTATAGTTCAATCATTTATAAGAGGCCTGGAAGTAATAAAAACTTTTGGGGAAGGGGCCGCGACACTTTCGCTGTCTGAGGTTGCCAGCCGGGCGGGCATTTCGCGGGCCAGTGCGCGAAGGCTGTTGCATACTCTTTGTGACCAGGGCTATGCACGCACAGATGGAAAACAGTTCTGGCTGACCCCCCGAATTCTGGAACTGGGTTTCTCGTACCTGTCCTCCATGGAGATCTGGTCATTCGCACAGACCTGCATGGAGGAGCTGGTACAGCGTGTACACGAGTCCTGTTCGATTGCAGTGCTTGACGGATATGACATCTACTACGTTATGCGCGTTCCAACCCGAAAACTGCTCAAAAGCACCCTGAACGTTGGCTCGACGCTTCCGGCCCATGTGGTCTCCCTTGGCCGGATACAGCTTGCAGAGCTTACGGATGACGAGCTCGACCATTTCCTTGAAACGGCCAACATCGAGCCATACACGGGGTTTACCGTCACAGACAAAAACAGGCTACGCGAGATCATCCGGGAAGATGGTGCCAAAGGCTGGTCAGTGGTTGACCGTGAGCTGGAAGAAGGCATGTGTGGCATCTCTGTCCCCATCCACAACCCACAGGGCAAAACAATCGCGGCCATCAATATCACTCTGCCCCCAAGCAAGGCAGCAGAAACGGGCGTACTGGATTACCTGCGGGATCAGCTTCAGGAAACCGCCAGCCAGATTCACCGCGAACTTGCCCGGCGACAATAAATATCCGGAAACCGTACCCCTATACACCAAAAGCATAGCTCTGATAACAAATATGCTTTTCTCTGTAGCACGCTAACTTGGTAACGTGTACGCAATAACAACTTCAAGCGCCCGTCGGAGAACACTATGGTTTTATCCAAACCCACCATGTCCCTGGTTGATGCGATCACGTCAAGGCGCTCCACCCGGGGTTTCCTGCCTGACCAGGTCCCCCAGGATGTCATGCAGCATGTATTCGAAATTGCCCAACAGGCACCTTCGAACTGCAACACTCAACCATGGAAAGTGTTTGTTGCCTCAGGAGAGGTCAAGGACCGCCTTCGCGATCAGCTCGTTGCTCGGCTGGAACAGGGTGTGCCGGGGCAACCGGATTTCCCCTATGTTTCCCGCTGGGAAGGAGAATACCGTCAACGTCAGGTGGACTGTGCCGTTGCGCTCTATAACGAAATGGGCATAGCCCGCGATGACAAAGTGGGCCGCCACCAGGCAATCCGTCGCAATTTCGAACTCTTCGACGCCCCCCATATTGTTTTCCTGGGCATGAACCGTGACTTCGGCGCCACTATCTCGCTGGATGTGGGCATTTATGCCCAGACGCTCATGCTCGCCATGCACGCATTTGGTATCGGTTCCTGCGCCATGGGCAGCATGCGGGCATACCCGGAACTGGTGCGGGAAGCATTCGGTCTCGGCGAAGACACCGGCATCCTCCTAGGTATCAGTTTTGGTTATGAGGACCCAGACGTTGATGCCAACAGAACGCGAACTCTACGTGAACCTCTGAGCAACGCAGTCATATTCAAAGGCTGACAACCTACTGAAAAGCCCGGCCCGCCGGGCTATTTCTGGCAATAACAATAAGCAAGCTATCTGGAGCCAGTGCCGTGGACATCACGTTTTCAACAGACGATCTGAAGTTTCGGGACGAAGTCCGGTTTTTTTTTGCTAATGCTGCACCGGAGGACTCCCGGCAACTGCTCAATAATCCCCGCACCTACAAGCAGGGAGTCATTCAGTGGCAGAAAAAACTCTTTGCCCAGGGCTGGGTAGCCCCCTTCTGGCCACGTGAACATGGCGGTGCCGGCTGGTCCGCAACCCAGTCATACATTTACGAGTGCGAACGAGTCGTCGCCCAGGCCCCGGACGTGGTGCCTTTCGGACTGAAAATGGTTGGTCCGGTTATCTACACCTACGGCAACAGCGAGCAGAAAGCACGCTTCCTTCCGGGCATTCTGGATGGCACTGACTGGTGGTGCCAGGGCTATTCTGAGCCAGGCGCCGGCTCTGATCTCGCGGCGCTGAAAACCCGCGCCGACCGGGATGGCGGCGATTACATTATTAATGGCTCCAAAATCTGGACAACCTATGCCCAGTACGCTGACTGGATTTTCTGTCTGGTCCGCACAGACAACTCCGGCAAACCCCAGCAAGGCATCAGTTTCCTGCTGATCGACATGAAAACGCCGGGCATCACTGTATCGCCCATTCCCAGCATCAACGGCGTTAATTCACTCAATGAAGTTCACTTTGAAAATGTTCGCGTTCCCCAAAGTAATCGAATTGGTGAAGAAGGCCTGGGCTGGACCTATGCAAAATCGCTATTGGCCCATGAACGCACAGCCATAGCCCGGGTTGCCGATTCCAGGAGCCGGCTCGACAGATTGCGCGAGTTTGCCTCCTGCGAACACCAGGGCGGACGCCCCATGATCATGGACGAAGCGTTTCGCACCCGCTTCACTACTATCGAAACAGAACTGATGGCCCTCGAATACATGGAACTTCGGGTTCTGGCCGCTATGGCAAGTAACCGTAGCCCCGGAGCCGAATCGTCTTTGCTCAAGATCCGGGGCACTGAAATCCAGCAGGCCCTCCATGAACTGACCATCGAACTGGCAGGTCTTTATGGCTGCATGATCGCCGATGACGAGGCTTCGTCAGCTGATATCGGGCACAGCTTTGGTGACCAGGCCCGCAAGGACTTTATGTACGGTCGGGCATCGACAATTTTCGGGGGATCCAACGAGATCCAGAAAAATATTATCGCCAAGCGAGTACTCGGCCTCTGATCACAATCAGCGGCGGATTATCAAAAAAAGGATTGGGCTGTGAATTTTTCTCTCACCGAAGAACAACAAATACTTCAGGACAGCGCTGCCCGCCTTGTCGGCCAGAGCTACTCATTCGAACGCCGGCAGCAGGATGTTGGCAGTGCCACTGGCTTCGACCCGGAGCTCTGGAAGCAATTCGCAGATCTGGGCTGGCTGGCAATAGCCTTCCGGGAAGAGAATGGCGGCTTTGGTGGCGAGGCAACTGACCTGATGCTGCTGATGGAAGAGATGGGCAAGGGGCTGGTAGCAGCACCTTATGTAGCTACTGTTCTGCTGTTTGGCAAACTGGTGGAAGCCGGAACCGAAGGTCACCTGCGCGACGACCTGCTTACCCGCCTTATCGCGGGCCAGTTACAGGGCGGTGTCGCATTCATGGAACGCCAGGCGCGTTATGCACTCAACGATACCTGCACCCGCGCCAGCCGAACATCTGCCGGCTTCGGGTTGAGCGGGGAAAAAACCATGGTGCTCAACGGCCCTGTCGCCGACAAACTCATAGTGTCGGCCCGCACAGAAGGTAGCCAGCAGGACGAATCGGGCATCAGCCTGTTCCTGCTGGACACGACAACACCCGGCCTGGAACTGACCAGCTACAGACTGATGGATGGCCAGCAGGTTGCCAACGTGCGGCTGAACAACGTACAGGTTACATCCGGCCAGCTGGTTGGTCAGGAAAATGAAGGGCTCGCTCTGTTGCAGGGGGTCATCAACAAGGCTCTGCCCGGGCTTTGTGCTGAAGCTCTTGGGCTGATGACCCACCTGACCAATACCACCATCGAATATACGAAGGTCCGTAAACAGTTCGGGGTACCTATCAGCTCCTTCCAGGCGCTGCAGCATCGCATGGTGGATATGTTTACCGCCTGTGAGGAAACCCGCTCTCTTATTTACCGCTCAGTCTGTTCAGCTGACAAGCCAGACACCCAGGAACACCTCCGGAACCTTCATGCACTGAAGGTAATCACTGGCCGCAGAGGGAAACGGGTGGGCAATGACGCTATTCAACTCCACGGCGGCATGGGTATTACCGACGAGCTGGACGTGGGGCATTATGTCAAACACCTGATGGTACTCAACTCCCTGTTCGGAGACGCCGACTACCATCAGCAACAACTGGCGACCCTGTCGCTACCTGTGTGAGTACTTTGACCCTTCAGCATACCCGGAATAAAAGCTGGTTCCTGGACCGGTGCAACCTTGCAACACTTTGCCTGCTGCTGGTCTGCACCTGCGCGATCATCGAACAGTTTGTCACTACCGACTTGCTCAGCAGCCTGTCGGCAGCAGCCTTGCTGATTTTTGTGGTTCTGCAGTGGCCTGGAGTCAGCCCGACTTACAGATTCTTCGCAATCCTCGCTCCAACACTTGCCGCAGGACTCTGGCTTAGCGGAAAGATTGACGGCGAAGCCATTGCCGACGGCGCCGACCGGGCTGCATTTTTCACTCTCTTTATTACGTCCCTGGCCGTGCTCAGGGAATCCGCCAAATCGTCAACGCTCGTTCGCAAATGCGGCAAGGTACTGGTCAATCAGCCTCCGGCACGGCGCTATATGCTGATGGCTTTCGGCTCTCACCTGTTCAGCGTGATGCTGAATATCGGAGCCCTCAACGTACTGGGCACCATGGTTCGCCGGGCTATTCGTCCAGGCCTGGACACGGAAGCCCAGCGTATTGCTAACATCCGCAGCCGACGCATGCTCACAGCAACCCTTCGGGGTTTTTGCGGCGTCCCTCTCTGGGCACCAACGTCAGTAACCATGCTGCTGGTTCTGTCAGGGATTCCTGAGTTGAGCTGGGAGCAATATGCACCGCTTGGCCTGCTCTGGACCCTACTGTTTATTCTCTGGGGCGGTCTGCTGGACTGGCTGGCCTACCCGCGCTCACCCGCCCGCACCCTTGCCAATGGCAACCTGAGCCAGCTTATTCCACTGGCCGGCCTGGTCGCCCTGGTTCCGGGACTTGCTTACGGCTTGTCCAGGCTGACAGGGCTGGAGCTGTTCCCGACTCTGTTAATGTGCGCTCCCGTTATTGGCCTGGCCTGGATCTGGCAACAATACCGGGGGCTGCCGGTGGCCTTCAAAGCCGGACTGTTCACAAGACGGCTGAAACGATCATTCCCGAAAACCTTTACCAATCAGCGTAACGAAGTAATCCTGTTCACCACTTCGGGCTTTATAGGTGTCATTCTGATTCCGCTGATTGACCCGACAACAGCCAGCACGCTGCTCACCCAGGCCAATATCAGCAATGCATCCATAATGGTTGGCATATCCCTGGTCATGCTGGTCTGCTCTTTCGTGGGGATCAACGCCATTATCACCGTCACCCTGATGCTGGGAACCTTACAACAGATTCCCGGCCTGGGCATCTCGCCTCTGGTACAGGCTTCGGTTATCGCTATCACCTGGGCTGTTTTTGCAGGAGCCTCGCCGTTTACAGCGTCTCTACGTTTCATCTCCAGCTTTTCGGGCATATCTCCGTTGCGCTTCGGAGTGTTCTGGAATGGCTGGTTCAGCATCAGCGTTCTGGCAATTATGTACCTGACTCTTTACCTGGTGCTGTGAAGCACCACCCGATATAAACCATAAAGGAGCCTCAACATGAGTCTACCGGATACTTTGAAAGGCAAGCTGAATCTCCCGGTGCTCTGCTCACCGATGTTCATCATCTCTACCCCAAAGATGGTTATCGAGCAGTGCAAGGCCGGTATCATCGGCTCATTCCCGGCACTTAACGCCCGCCCGGCAGAAAAACTTGATGAATGGCTGACCGAAATCGACGAGATACTCGCCGCTTACCAGGCAGAGAACCCAGACCTGAAAGTCGGCCCTTATGCGGTCAATCAGATTGCACACCCTACCAATGACCGCCTCGAACACGACATGCAAGTGTGTGTGAAACACAAGGTGCCAATCATCATAACCAGCCTGCAGGCCAACCCGATGGTTATCGAGGCGGCACACAGCTACGGTGGTCTGGTCTTTCACGACGTCACCAATATTCGCCATGCAAAAAAGGCACTTAGCATGGGTGTGGATGGACTGATTCTGGTGACCGCCGGCGCCGGTGGCCATGCAGGAACCCTCAGCCCCTTTGCACTGTTGTCGGAGATCCGCCAGATCTTTAATGGCCCTGTAATCCTCGGCGGAGCCATTACCAAAGGCAACCACGTTCTCAGTGCCGAGGTTATGGGCGCAGACATGGCGTATATGGGCACCCGGTTTATCGCCACAGAGGAAGCCAACGCCGATCAGTCCTACAAGGATATGATTGTTGAATCCTCAGCCTCTGAAATTGTCTATACAAACCTGTTTACCGGTGTTCACGGCAACTACCTCAGAGGAAGCATACTGCAGGCCGGGATGGACCCCGACAACCTGCCCGAATCAGATAAAAGCAAAATGAGCTTCGGTTCCGACAGAACCAAAAGCAAAGCCTGGAGAGACATCTGGGGCGCTGGTCAGGGCGTAGGAGGCATCACCCAACAGAAATCCGTGGCCGACACTGTGGCTGAGCTGAGGGACGAATATGAAACAGCGAAGCAACAGATCACCAGCAATAACTAATTCAGAATCCTGAAATAAAAAAAGGGCCGAAAAGCCCTTTTTTTATCTACTCTTCCAACCCTGATTACTGCATCACGACCGGCTGAAGTTCCCCTCCCGCCGTTCTTTTACAGCCGCCATCCCTTCCTTATGATCAGAAGTTCTGGCTAACCATGCCTGCTCTGCAAACTCATGTTCGAGGCGCACCCGCAACTCCTCACCGAGTCCCTGGCGGAGCGTAGCCCGGGTAGACTCCACTGCCAGGGGAGCACAAAGGGCAATCTCTGAGGCCAGTGCCAGTGCTTCATCACGAACCTTGTCCGCCGCAACCAGCACGTCACCCAGCCCGAATTCAAGAGCCTCTTCGCCCTTGATCCGGCGACCGGTAAGGAGCATCAACCGTGCCCGCTGCTGGCCAATCAGTCGCGGTAACACCAGACTGATCCCGAACCCCGGGTGAATGCCGAGTTGCACGAAGTTCGCAGCAAAGCGGGTCTCGGGGCAGATCACCCTGAAGTCCGGCACCAGCGACAAACCTAGCCCACCACCAATGGCTGCACCGTGAATTGCTCCAACCACCGGCTTGTTGCACTCAAACAACCGGACGGCTGCTTTATACAACGTAATGGCGCTGTTATCAGAACCCGGTTTGAAAAGATCATTGCCGCTGGAAGAAAAGTCCGCCCCGGCGCAGAAAGCCTTCCCCTGGGCTGCGAGAACTATGGCCCGGCAGCGGTCATCCTGATCAAGAACCTCAAAGGTTTCCGCAAGGTGCTCAATCAGCGTCACATCAAAAAAGTTAAGTGGTGGCCGGCAGATTTCCACCAGTGCCACATGGCCATGCCACTCTACAACAACATCTTCAAATTTATTCATGGGTTCTCCTGCTCACTTTATCGGGATACAACATCCCAGGCTCGGGTAGCGGCCTTGCCGGACCCATGAGTATCAATTTCAGATGCGACAGCCATACCGAGTCGTTCAGACCAATAGAACTCTGAACCAAACTCCTCCCGCCAGCTCCAGACCCTGCGACTGTATTGATGCAACGGGTACTCAAAACTGAATCCCATGGCACCATGGGCCTGGTGTGCATCACGGGGCACCTTGCCTGCAGCCTCTGAAGCCACTACCTTGGCTGTTGCCACCGGAAGCAAAATATCCATGCTTCCACTGAACGGCGCAGGGTGCGAAGACATCATGCGAATTGCCTGTTCAACCGCTGCGCCGGTAATGGCACTCTCACCCGCAATATCCGCGACCTTGTGCTGAACCGCCTGGAACTTGCCCAATGGGCGGCCGAACTGCTGACGCTCTTTGACATAGCCAACCGTCAGCTCCCCCATTTTTTCCAGCGCGCCAGCAATCTGGCATGCACGCACCAGTGCACAAAACTGCACCAGACCATCTGCCGTCATACCTTCTACCGGCTCAGACAACTGGTCAGGAACCGCTGAATTGAGAGTAACCCGTGAGCGTGCCTCACCAGCCAGGCTTTCATAATGCTGAACGTCCACGTCAGACGGGGCAAACACTGCTATGCGGATCAGGCCGCCTTCTGTTACTGGCATTACCAGGATCTCAGCCTCAGGCACTCCCGTGGCTGCTTCTACCACACCGTTGATTTCCCCCTGCGCCAGCACTGGCAGGTCGCCGCCATCCATCGCCAACGCCGCCCAACCGCCAGTAATCGCAAGTCCGCTTTCAGCCTGCAACAGACTGGCAACCAGCGTATCAGCCAGAGGCACCGGCAGAGCAAAACCGGCCGCCTGACGAATCAGATTGAAACCCAGGGCCAGCGACCCCCCGACACCACCAGCAACCTCAGGCACCCACGCCAGAGTCAGGCCTGCCTCAAGGACAGCCTTTTGCAGGCGTGCAGGAGCCTCACCACATTCAGAGCCATTAACAGTCTCTGCATCACACTGATCAGTAAACAGGCGGTGAGCAGTATCACGAATCAGCTGATCCGTTTCTTCCATATCAAATCCCATAATAAATCCCCCGTGAGCCGCTAGCTCAGCGTAACCCCATGCCACGGGCGATGATGCCCTTGAGTATCTCGTTGGTACCGCCCCGCAAGGTGAACGAGGGTGACCGCAGCAAACTGTCGGCCATGAGATTCTGCAGCTCATCGCCATAACCCTGCTTCATGCGTACCGGCCAGAACTCCCGTAGCCGTTCAATAATATCCTGCTCAAACCGGGTTCCCAGATCCTTGACCAGTGCGGCCTCCACTTCAGGGGAACGCCCTTGCCCCAGCAAAGCGGCAACCCCGAGGGACATGGCACGTAACCCACGGATACGGGCAACAATACTGCCCACAACCGCGGCCTGGTGCCCGGTCATGTTCGACGCGCCCTGCTGCAATGCTTTCTCCAGCGCAACAAAGGTGCTCAGAAAACGTTCCGGTCCCGAGCGCTCCAGCGCCAGCTCATTGGTGATCTGCTTCCAGCCCTCACCGACAGCACCCAATACTGCATCGTCCGGCACGAAAACCTTCTCGAAATGGCTTTCGTTAAAGTGCTCTACGCCACTCATGTCCCGGATACCCCGCACCGTTACCCCGGGAGAATCCAGTGGAATGAAAAACTGGGTCAGCCCATCATGGCGCTTTTCAGGATTCCGCTCTCCGGTGCGTGCGAGTACTGTCATGTATTGGCATTGCTGTGCGCCAGATGACCAGAGTTTGGTACCAGTAACCTCCCAGCCCCCTTCTACCCTGATCGCCCGCGTGCGGACAGAGGCAAGGTCTGAACCGGATTCAGGCTCACTCAGACCCAGCGCCACAAAGCACTTACCTGCGGCAATCTGCGGCAGGATTTTCTGTTTCATGTCTTCAGTTCCGGTAGCCAGGATCAGCGGCCCGCTCTGGCGATCAGCAATCCAGTGGGCATGTACCGGGGCTCCCGCCACCAACATTTCTTCAGTAATCACGTAGCGATGGAGGGCACTCAGTTCACGGCCACCGTACTGCCGGGGCCATGTAACACCGATCCAGCCTTTCTCACCAAGTTTCCGGCTGAACTCCGGGTCAATCCCGGCGCACCAGCAGTCCGTTACCGGAGTAAAACCACCACCACGGACTTCCTCTTCAAGAAAGGCTCGCACTTCCTTGCGAAGCTCATCTACGCTTTCATCAATCTGCGGAGCGGGAAAATTGAAACGAACACTTTCCATAATGAGCACCCATATAAATCATTAGTATTTTGGTCAGGCAAAAAAAAGGTTTTCTGAATCACCAGAAAACCCGGACTCAACCTTAAAAGGGGCCAACAAACAACAACGAGTTATTAATATCAGGCATTTCAATCCAGCAAACAAATATCAATAAAACATAAACCCGATATAACTCTGACATTACTTCATATCATCAACTATCATTTTACGGATTTCGGTTTTCAGTATTTTATTAACTGTTGATACAGGCAATGCCTCTTCCATAAAAGTAACACCAGTCGGACATTTATAATGTGCAATCCGCTCCCGGCAATAATCCTTGATGTCAGTTTCAGTAACCCGGCCGGGCTCTACCAGTCGTATTACCGCATGGACAGATTCGCCCCATTTTTCATGGGGCACTCCTATCACCGCGCATTCACTTATATCCGGATGCCGGGACAGAATATTCTCAATTTCAATGGGGTACACATTCTCACCACCACTGACGATCATGTCTTTGATCCGGCCAACAAGGAAAAGATAACCATCCTTATCCAGGTACCCACTGTCTCCGGTGTAGTACCAGCCGTCCTGCAGCACCGCATCTGTCAGCTCCGGAGCGCGCCAGTAGCCTGTCATGACATTGGACCCTTTGACCGCAACTTCCCCCACCTCTCCAGGAGCCAGGGGGCGCCGTTCACCATCCACTATCCGGACATGGTTGTGGAATATCGGGCGACCTACAGACTCCAGTCGTGGCAAATGTTCCGGATCAAGAGAGTGATCATCGCTATCAAGCACAGTCACAACCGGCGACGCTTCCGTCATGCCATAGGACTGAGTAAACAACACACCTGGCAACACCCTCAGAGCCCGCTCCAGCAATGCCACCGGGATCGGGGCAGCACCATAGGTAACAAGCCGGAGGCTCGACAGGTCAAAATCCGAAAATCCCGGATGGTCAAACATCATCTGAAGCGTTGTGGGCACAAGCTGCAAGGTATTGATGCTGTATTTCTCCACCAGCTGCATCACCTCAACAACATCAAAACGAGGCACAATCACCGTGTGGGTTCCGGTCATGGTCGCAGTGTAAACACGAGACCCCGCTGCGGTATGAAACATGGGGCCGGCAAGCAGGTGGGTTTCGCGCTCAACCATGCGGTACCAGGAAACCCCACCCAGGGCGTTGGTAAACTGGTTGATATGGGAGAGCATCACCCCCTTGGCACGACCCGTTGTGCCGCCGGTGTAGAAGATAACCAGAGTATCGTCATTGCCACTGGGTTCCAGCTCAGCCTCTTCAGTTTCCGACACCAGCCTTTCGTACGCCATCATGTGCGAAGGTGCCTGCTCTGCCGGCCCCGCAAAGACCACAGACTTTAAGGCGGGACAGGCATCTGCGATGGCCTCAGCCTGTTTCAGGTGATGCTCGTCTACCAGCAGAACCACCGGTTCGGCATCTTCTATACAAGCAATCATCTCACCACCGGACAGACGGAAATTCACTGGTACAACGATGGCCCCGGCCATAGGTGCAGCAAAGAACAACTCGAAGCACCAGTGCGAATTGAAGCCCAGATAAGCAACCCGGTCACCGGGGCCTACTCCCAGTCCAGCCAGGGCATTCGCCAGCCCCTGGCAACGGTTATAAGTCTCCCTCCAGCTGAAGGTCCTGCCCTCAAAGCTGACTGAAGGACTCCGGGGCCAGCACTCCGCAGCTTTTTCCAGCAGGTGATGAACTGCTATGGCTGCCGGTTTCCGGTTTGTATTAGCTGTATTCTCACTGATCATTAAATTCAGGCTCCGAAACTGGTCAACCCATACTGTTGGGAATTAGCAGAGATATAATCGGGAACGCGACGATCAGACCCAGCACAACCAGATCTGCCACCAGGAACTTCATTACCCCGAAGAAGATGGTGTGCACCTTGATCTCCTTGCCAACTACGCTGCTGATAACGAACACATTCATGCCCAGAGGCGGAGTAACCAGTCCGATTTCCAGAAGCTTGACTACAACAACACCAAACCAGATCAGATCCATTCCCATGCCTTCCACCAGAGGAATGACAAATGGCAAGGTCAGAAGCATGGTTCCGATGGAGTCCAGGAACATGCCCAGAACGATGTACAGCAGAACAATGAAGAACAGCACCATCCAGGGCTCAAGGCCCAGTCCGTCGACAAAGCCGACAAAGGCGCCGGTAACTCCGGTCAGCGATACAAAGGAAACAAAGATCTTTGCGCCAACTGCAATGAAAAAGAGCGCAGCGGACTGGAAAGCGGTTTCCTTCATGGAGCTGAGGAAATCTGCCCAGCTCAGCCGGCCTGAAAGTGCGCCGAAACCAATTACAAACAACAGACTCACCGCTGCAGCTTCCGTAGCAGTAAAGAACCCGCCATAGATACCACCGATGATAATGGTCATCAGGGCTAGCGCGGGCCAGCCTTTAAGAGCGGCTTTGAGCCGGTCGCGATTGGTGAAGTTAAGATCCTTGGGTGCCGGCGCATGCTCCGGTTTGACCATGGCCCAGATGACCACCACCAGAATAAACCCGCCAATAGTAAGAATGCCCGGAAGTACGCCTGCCAGGAACAGCTTGTTTACAGACTGCTCAGTAAACATGCCGTACAGGATGAACAGTACACTGGGCGGAATAAGCGAACCCAGGGTTCCGCCCATGGCGACTGTGGATGTTGCCAGCTGTTTGTTATAACCAAACCGTAGCATCTCTGGCACACAGATCCTGCCCATGGACGAGGCACATGCCAGGCTGGACCCGGTGATGGCCGAGAAGCCACCGCAACCAAACAGAGAGGCAATCGCCAGGCCACCAGGCATCTTGGCCAGCCAGACCCGGACCGCCGCGTAAATATCGGTAGTGATACGGGAGTGATACGCAATATGTCCTGCCGCGATGAATAGCGGGATCATGCTCAGGGAATAGGAGTGGATAAAATCGAAGGCATTGGATTCGATCAGGGCCATAGCCGGACGCAATCCGCGCTCAAACATGAATTCACCACCAGGGCGCCATGCATAAGTAACCAGCGAACAAGCCGAAGCCACACCAACCAGTACGAATGCGATTGGCACCCGCATGATCATCAGAACCAGCGCGATAGCAAAGCCCCAGCCGCCAATAATGGACGCTTCCATCAGTAAGTTACCTCATCATTGGTTTCCGGCAGCTTGCTGTTAATCACACCAAACGCTTCCAGGATGTCATGGATGGCCAGGTCAACCAGCCGGATAAAGAACAGGAAATATCCCAGAAAGAACAACGTCTGCCCTGGCCATTTCGGCAGTTCCATCAAACCGAAGAAATAGGCTCCGGATTCAAAGGCGTCCACCATGGACAGACAAGCCGCATAGGTAATCGGTGCCACCGCAACCACGCCGACTATTGCTGTCAGTACATTGAGTCCTTTCTGGAACTTCGGCCCCAGCCTCTGGGTAAAGATTTCAACGCAAATAAATCCGCGGTCCGCTGCAACAAAGGCAAGCGGCAGAATCAGGGCGCCAATCATCATTTCGCCCACAATGACAATTTCATCCGGAATGCCGGATGATGAAAATGTACGCAACAGGACACTGCTGGCGATAATCAGACACAGGCCCATGATGCAAACCACTCCGACCAGCAGGAAAATATTTTCCAGCCAGGCCAGTGAGCCTCTTGCACAGCCAAGCGCCTTCATGGACGCAGACGTCGGGCTATGGGTCTGAAGTGGTTCCGTACGCTCGGTGACAACCATATGCACCTCCCGGTAGGGACCTGCCCAGGCTCTGGGCAAATCACGATTTCTGAATGATGGTGTTTTCCGGTCAAACTGACCGTTCAGGAACTGCCGACAGCAACACCGCCGGCAGCAGGATCAGCAATCAGCTTCGGTTCCAGGGATAACCTTTCTCATCCAGTTCAGCCTGGTACTTGTTCAGCAGTGCCTGGTATTCGTCCCAGATCGCCTTGCCATCAAGCCCGGCTTTGTTCATGTCACTGATCCAGGCGTCTATGTACTTGTCTGACTGGGCAAACAACCCGGCACGCATCTCATCAGACCATTTGATGACTTCAACCTTGTTGCCAAGCTCACCTGTAGGCAGTTTTTCGGTCACATCCTGGTTTTCAGCAACGAGCCTCTGAGCATAGAAGTCGACCATCTCCGACCCCACCTTCCGCATCAGTTTCTGCTGCTCAGCAGACAGGTCATCCCAGGACCATTTATTCATGACCATCGCGAAGCCGGCAATCTGCCCCCAGTTCATAAGTGCCACGCTGGTGGTAACTTCCGGCGTTTTGAAGGCGCGCATGGCATACAGGTAGCCACCAGAGCAGTCCACCAGTCCGGTGTCCAAAGCCTGATATACCTCGGAATAAACGAAGTTCACCATATTCGCACCAACCTCATCGAGGATCTTGGCGTAGATGGCGGAGGCCCGGATTTTCTTGCCGGCAAAGTCCTCCAGCTTCTCGATACGTACATCACCCGCGCATTCGAACTGCATCTCGCTGGTGGAGTAGTTGGTGACATAAACCACATCGTTATTGTCAAACTGCTGTTGCAGTTGCTCGTTGGTGGTCATCAGTTCATACATGGCCCGCATGCCCACCCAGGCATCAGACTGGGGCACCGGAATATCGCCGACGCTCAGAGCACGCATCTTCTGCGGCTCATAAGCGGAAAGTACTGATCCCATATCCGCGGTTCCGGAGCTGACGCCACCGAGAATCGCACTGTACTTCAGCAAGGCGCCGCCCCAGTGAATGTCCAGCTTCAGGTCGCCGCCAGACTGGTCTTTCAACTGATCGGCGAAGTACTGCAAAGCTGCGGCCCTGGCGCCCCGGTTGGGACTTCCTTCGGCATAACGCAGGGTTGTTTCAGCCATGGCTGGCGCAAGTGTCGTCAGAGAAAGAACTGAACCTACTATCAGAGATTTGCATATATTATTGATATTCATTTTTATTATATCCTTTGTTTTTAAGGGCAATTTATTCGATCATCCGCCATTCCAACGGCATACCTGAAAGGTTCGGCAAGGAGGGAGCATCCTTGCCTGCCAGCCAGGTATCAGCTCTCCCAGGGGTAACCTTTGGAATCAACCTGAGCCTGATATTTTTTCAGCAGTTCAATGTAGTGGTCCCAGATCTGTTGACCAGCCATCCCGCGACGATTGACGTCTTCAATCCAGCTATCACGGAACTTGAGAGTCGCATCAAGAATTTTCTGGCGTTCTTCCGGAGCCATATCGGTAACCGGAACCACCTTTCCAAACCCGCCACTGGCGAGACTCTTGGCAACTTCGCCCGCATCTTCGATTGTCAGCTGGGAAAAATGATCGATCATGTTGTCACCAGCCTGCATCAGAATCGCCTGCTGCTTCTCATCAAAATCAGACCAGACAAAATCGTTCATCACGATGGCAAAACCCAGCAACTGGCCCCAGTCAACCCGGGTTACCGACTCAACTACTTCGTATGTCTTGTAGGCTTTCATGGTGTAGAAATAGCTGGCGAGACAATCCACCAGACCTGTATCCAGCGCCTGATAGACTTCACCGAAAGTCATGCTCACGGTGTCAGCCCCAAGGTCTGCCAACACGTTGGTATAGGTGCCGGTAGCGCGGATCCGTTTGCCCTTGATATCGTCAACAGTAAGAATCTGGTTGCCCGCGGTACATTCGAACTGGACACCTGTTGTACTGAAATTACTGAGATAGACCAGAGACTGTTCGGCAAGGGACTTTTTGAGCTGGGGCTCGGTGGTCATGAGGTCATACATTGCACGCATACCTACCCAGGGATCTGCGTATTCGAGGGGGATATCGCCAATGCCAAGTGCCTTCAGTTCCTGCGGCTCGTAGGATGACAGTACCGTGCCAAGGTCAGCACTACCCGCAGAAACACCGTCCAACACACCGCTCCACTTGAGCAGCGCACCACCCCAGTGGATATCGACTTTGATATCGCCACCGGACAGACGCTCAACTTCATCGGCAAAAAACTGAACAGCTGCGGCACGGGTGCCCCGATTAGGCCCACCTTCTGCGTATCGCAACACAACTTCTGCATGGGCCTGAACGGCCCCTGCCATAACCAGAATAAACCCTAAAACCAGAGATCTGAGTGTTGTTACCATGACATTGCTCCCGAGGGGTTTTGTTTTTGTTAGCCGTGGCAGATGAACAACACCCACCACACGCAACCAAACTATCACCGGAAACCAATATCAACAACGACCCATATTTTATAGAACCCATGCCTTGCTGGCATGGATAAACGGATTTCAGTCCGCTGGAACACCCTCCTCATTTTCACCACCGAGAACATAACGGAAGGTCCCCTGCCCGGTTGCGATCAAAGTGCCCTCACACGTAATCTTCGCCTCAACAAAGAAAATCTTGCGACCACGGCTGACTACGCGGGCTTCAACCTCCAGAAATCCGTCTTTTACCGGGTTCATAAAGTGGGTGTTGAGAGAGATGGTGATACAGCGGCGGATGTTACCCGGCACCGGACAGTATGTGCCCGAGAGCCCGGAAGCACTGTCCAGTAAGGAGACGAACACTCCACCATGGACGAACCCGTTGCGATTGAGGTGCCGCTCCGTCATTTGGGCGGTGAGCACTGCGCGCTCCGGCTCCCACTCTGTCACCGAAAACCCCAGAACCTCCCTGAAACCACTTATATTCCCGGTGTCCAACTGCAAACTCGTTTCAGTCATATTGCTCACTTGGTTGTCTGGCCGTGGCCGGGACGCCGCCACGGCGGCTGTTTTTGTATAAATCCGGCAAGCCTCATAGCAAAACCGGATACCGTTTCTGTCCCGCAGCGGGAGCATCGCAGGAAAAAGCCCTGATGCCCCCGCCCCGGATCTGCACGTTCAACGCTCCCAGGGATAACCAAGGCTTTCTTTCTCGGCATTGTACCGGGCAACAATCGTCATATACTCATCCCATATACCCTGGCCGTCGACTCCGGCGCGATTCATGGAATCCACCCAGTCCTGGGTATACTTTGCAGAGCCGTCGATCAGCTTCTGGCGTTCGGTGGCGCTCCAGCGGCTAACTGGCACCTTGCTGCCAATCTCACCGCTGGTGAGCCCCTCTACGACCTGATCCATCTCCGCCACCTGCAGCCTTGCGAAGTAATCAATGGAGTCCGACCCGGCCTGCTCCAGCGCCGCCCGCTGGTTGTCATTGAGATCGTTCCAGGTGTCCTGGTTGATCATCACCGCAAAGCCTGCGATCTGCCCCCAGTCAGCCAGCGACAGGTGGTCAATCACCTCAAAGGTTTTCAGTGCCCGGACGGTGTACAGGTAACTGGCACTGCAATCAACCAGGCCGGTATCCAGCGCCTGGTATATCTCGCCTGCGGTAACTCCGACAATATCGGCACCCATGTCGTCCAGAACCTTGCTGTATATGGCCACAGCCCGGATCTTCTTGCCTTTGATATCTTCTACTGAATCAATCCGGTTATCGCCTGCACATTCAAACTGCACTCCACTGCTGGAAAAGCCAGTGAGGTACATTAGATTCTCCTCTCCCAGCATGCGTTGCAGATCTTTGTTGGTTGTCATCAGCTCATACATAGAACGCATACCCACCCAGGGATCGGCGGACTGATGGGGAATATCACCAATAGCGAGGGCTTTGAGTTTGGTTGGCGAATAGACTGCCAGCACCGAACCCAGATCCGCGGTTCCCACTGAAACACCAGTCGGAACTGTTTTGTAGTCCAACAAGGCGCCCCCCCAGTGAATATCGAACTTCAGTTCGCCGCCACTCAGTTCGCTGGCATTGCTCATGAAACGTTCAACCGCCTGTGCGCGAGCGCCCCGGTTCGGCCCCCCCTCAGCAAACCTCAGAGTGGTTTCGGCAAATACAGACGTGGATAAAATACCCACAGCGAGATAACAGCTAAAATTGCGCAGAAATTTTATTCTTGTCATTTTAAAGCTCCGTGCATTATTTTCCGAGCCTTAAAGCTAACACCCTGCCGACAAGCGCACCTTTATAATTTATCTATATTCTCCATGCCAATCAGATATGTCTAAAAAGGGGATTTAAAACAGGTTAGGGGCTATTTTTAGAGGGCAAAAAATATATTTCTTAAAATTTCCAAAACCTGTAAAACAAATGGAATAGTTATGGCCGATTTATTACATGAAACAAATAACAATATTCTCACCATTACCCTGAACCGGCCAGACCGACTTAATGCCATGAGCAACGAAATGCGTGAATCGTTGATGCAACTTCTAACGCAGCAGACCTCAAACCCGAGTGTTCGTGCCGTCGTTATCCGGGCCAATGGACGGGGTTTCTGTACCGGCGCAGATGTTCAGCCGGAACAGATCCTGGCTCGCCGCGCAAACATCGGAGAACAGGTAAAAAAGGGCATTAATCAGGTTATAAAGCTGATCACCAGCCTGCCAGTACCGGTTGTCGCCGCTGTCAACGGCCCAGCTGCCGGAGCCGGCGTCAGCCTTGCCCTGGCATCTGACCTCATGTTGGTAAACAGGGATGCCGCATTCCACCTTTCCTTTGCCCGCATTGGCGCGGTGATGGATGGCGGCAGCTCCTGGTTTCTGACCCGGGCCATAGGTGCCCGTCGTACCGCAGCCCTCGCACTGACCGGAGGCAACTTCCGGGCGGAAGAAGCTCTGTCCTGGGGGCTTGCCCATAAAGTGGTCGACAACGACCGGCTTTGGGAAGAGGCAAACGAACTGGCAAAACAACTGGCTTCCGGCCCTACCACCGCTCTCGGCCTTATCAAGAAGGAGATTGCAATGGCCGCAACGCTGGACCTGAACTCAGTACTCGACCTGGAAGCTGAATGCCAGCAAACGGCATTCAACACTTCAGATTTCGCTGAAGCCATCGAGGCCCGCCAGCAAAAACGATCACCGGAGTTCAAAGGCCACTGACCGTTTTCACGAAAAGCAGCGGCCCCCGTTTTCGGGGCCGCTCAAGTTCCGGTTCAGATCATGCGACCGGCCTGCTGCCAGTATTTATCACGTAGTCTGCGTTTGAAAATCTTGCCGGAATCTTCCCGGGGCAGATCCTTGCCGATCTCGATCGTTCTGGGCACTTTGAAACCTGCAAGATGCTCGCGCAGATAGCCCCTGACTTCATCAAGGGAGATCCCCTCCTCGCTTTCGACTTCCAGCACCGCCATCACGGCCTCTCCAAACTCTTCATTTGGCACGCCGAACACCGCACAATCCCTGATACCCGGATAGTTGTGCAATACCGCCTCGATCTCAGCCGGATAGATATTCACACCGCCGGAGATCACCATGTCCTTCGCCCGGTCAGCAATGAACAGAAAACCATCATCGTCCATATAGCCCATGTCACCAGAGGTGATATAGCCATCGCGCTCGATTTCCGCCCGCGCTTCCGGCCTGCCATTGTAGGTAAAATCATTAATTGGAAAGCGCGAATAGATTTCACCGATGGCATTTTCAGGCAGGACCTCGCCTTTTTCATCAAGGATACGAACACTGGCCTCCGGCACTGGTTTACCAACACTGCCGGGTTTTGCCAGCGCCTGTTCCGAGTTACAGGCAACTACGGCACCGGATTCAGTGGAGCCATAAAACTCGTTGATCACTGGTCCAAACCACTCGATCATCCGGCTTTTAACATTTGCAGGACAGGGGGCGGCCGCGTGGATAACAAACTTCAGAGACGACAAGTCGTACCTGTTACGAACGTCATCCGCAAGTTTGAGCATACGGATAAACATGATCGGCACCAGCATGCCTGCCGTGAGCCGGTATTCCTCAATAAGCTGAAGCAGGCTCTCTGCATCAAAACGCGGCACAATAACCAGAAGGTCACTGATCCTGGATGCCTGCATGCTGTAGCCATTGGGTGCACTGTGATACAGAGGGCCTGGCACCACGCAGCGGGCGCCGGGAGCACAACCGTATACCCGTGACCGGAAATCACGCATCAGGGCCGCTTTCTCTTCATCAAGGGCAAACCGGCGAACACCTTTAGGGTGGCCTGTAGTACCCGAGGTGTACAACATAGATGACAGCCCGGCCTGAGCCGGCCCGGTAATCGGCTGCTGGCCTTCAAGCCACTGGCTCCAGTTGGTCAGGCCTTCCGGCACTTTGCAGGCCTGGGGATCCAGGCCGAAAGCACTCCCTACATCCTCGTGAGTTTCCACCACCAGACACTTCACACCTTCCGGGATCGCCTCATGGATGACTCGCCACAGATCAGCATGGATAACCAGAACTTTGGCACCACAGTCATTCAGAATATAGGTCAGTTCCTCTCCAACCAGATGCCAGTTGATAGGCACGGCATAGGCACCAACATAGTTGGCAGCATGGTTAGCTGTGAGAAAAGGGATATCGTTACGCATGAAAATGCCAACACAGTCGCCCGGCTCAACACCCATGCTTCTGAAACCTGTTGCAGCACAGCGGACATCATTCTGGAAGGCTTCGTGGGTCATATGCCTGCTACCGCATACGATACCCTTGAAACTGCTTTTATCAATTGTTGTATTTGTCACTGCTCAATCTCCTGTAACCGCCCCGCCACCTGGTTTAACAACTCAGCGGCCGGTAAACTCCGGTTTGCGTTTTTCATTGAAAGCAATGACGCCTTCCACCCAATCGTCCGCCATGGCGGTTGTTCCAAAAATCTCGGCTTCAGACTGCAACTGTTGTTCGAGCGAATTGTCCGACGACTGGAGAATCAGCTTCTTGATGCTCCCATAAGCCTTGGTCGGCCCCTTCGCCAGACGTTCAGCCAGTTTCCGGGTCTCACCTTTTATATCTGCGCCAGGCACAACCCGATTGATCATCCCCATATCCCTGGCTTCTGCGGCGCTGAAACGGTCCCCCAGAAGCGCAATTTCCATGGCTTTCTTGGTGCCCACAAGCCTTGGCAGATAATAGGTTGCGCCACCATCCGGGCTGCTGGCGATATGGCTATATGCCAGGGTGAAGAATGAATCTTCGGCAGCAATGACCAGATCACAGCTCAGTGCCAGGCTGACGCCTGCACCAGCCACAGCACCCTGCACACTCGCAATAACCGGCTTGTTGAGCCGGCGCATGGTATACATCAGCCCGTTCAGGCCATTATGGATCCGGTTGAGAAACGTCAGCCTTCGCTGCTCCGGGGTCAGCCTGGTGAATTCCTTGAACGATTTGACGTCGCCTCCCGACATGAAATGCTCACCTGCACCCTGCAACACCACACAGCGTACCGAGTCATCAGACTCCAGGTTCTGAAAGGCTTCCAGCATCTGCGTACGCATATTCAGGGATAGCGCATTCCTTGCTTCTGGCCGGTTCATCGTCAGATAGGCAACGCCGTTGTGTACTTCGTAAAGGAGGTGGTTCATTTATCATTATCCTCGTTCAGTTAGATTAACTCGGGAAGCATTCAGCTGGTTGCAACCCGCCCGAGTAACGCCGCCCGCTGCTCTTCGCTGTACCCAAGCTCGTTGAGCACCGCTTCTGTATCAGCCCCATAGGCACGGGCAGGGTGGCGGACCTGAGGGGCGGTACGACTGAACCGCGGGGCTGGTGCTGGCTGCATCATTCCGCCAACCTGGATATAGGTCTCGCGGGCAACATTGTGGGGGTGACTCTGTGCCTCTTCCATATCCAGCACAGGTGCGAAACAGATATCCGTGCCTTCCATGAGTTCACACCATTCAGCCCGGGTCTTCTGCAGGAAAACCTCAGTGATCTTCTGCTTCAGCTCCGGCCAGCGGGCAGTGTTCAGCTGGTCGGCAAACTGATCGCGAGGCAACCCGGCTACCTCTATCAACCGGGCATAGAACTGAGGCTCAATAGAGCCAATGGAAACGTACTTGCCATCGAGGGTTTCGTAGCTGTCGTAAAAATGTGCGCCACCATCAAGCTTGTTGGTGCCTCGCTCAAGGGAGTATGTCCCCATGGCATGAGCACTATTAAACATGGACATGAGAATGGCAGAGCCATCGGTCATGGCCGCATCGATTACCTGGCCTTTTCCTGACATCCGGGCCTCCAGGAGCCCGGCTACCAGCCCAAGCGCCAGGAACATGCCGCCTCCACCAAAATCACCCACCAGATTAAGCGGGGGTACCGGTTTTTCTCCGGCACGCCCAACTGCATTGAGTGCACCGGTTAGTGAGATGTAATTGATGTCGTGACCGGCCGCGTGAGACAGAGGGCCGAACTGGCCCCAACCGGTCATGCGGCCAAAAATCAGTTTGGGATTACGGGCGAGGCACTCATCCGGGCCAATACCCAGTTTTTCGGTGACGCCAGGGCGAAACCCCTCGAACAGGGCATCGGCGCTTTCCACCAGTTTCAGCAACGCCTCTACTCCGGCCTTGCTCTTGAGATCCAAAGCAATGGAGCGTTTGCCCCGGCGGCTGCAATCCAGTGCCACATCTGGCGCTCTGGCTCCGGGGCGTTCTACGCTGATTACTTCGGCACCCATATCGGCCAGAACCATGCCGCAGAATGGTCCCGGGCCAATGCCGGCTAACTCGATGATACGAAACCCGTGCAGTGGTCCCATCTGAAAACTCCTTGTTCCGCAGAGGTCCTGCGGCCTTTGTTATTATTTGCAGGACTCTTACTGGCCAGAGCTCGCCACAATCTTCTGATCAAACAGCTTCGCGATCTCACCAGCAGACAAGTTGAGGGTTTCCGCAAGAATCTCCTCAGTGTGCTCACCAAGAGCCGGCGCGGGCCGCACCGGTTCCTGCTCCACTGAAGTAAAACGCAGTGGATTATCAGGCATCAGATATTTACCGATCCCAGGCTGCTCCACCATCTGGAACAGCGGATTATCCACTGAGCAGTCCACATCATTTTCAACCACTTCCCGGACGGTCTGATATTTCCCCCAACAGGCTCCGGCATTGTCCAGCTCTGTTGCTACCTGCTCAAAACGGCGAGCAGCAAACCAGGGACGGAAAATCCCGGTAATACCATCCCGGCCTTCGTAACGATCGCCTTCCTTACGGAAGTCCAGCCCCATACGCTGCTGAAGGGAGGTGATTTCCGCTTCAGTTCCCGTCACTTCCAGCAAAGCCCGCCAGTGGTTCGGGCTGACACCGACTACCATCACCCGCTCACCATCAAGACATTGGAAGTCATGACCGTAGGTGCCGTAAATGTCATTACCAATGGCCTCACGGTCCGTACCATTTATCATGGTTTCAGCGATATAACCGAGATTGCCAAGCGTCGCCAGAGCTACGTCCGCCAGAGCAATACGCACCAGCTGCCCCTGACCTGTGCGGCTACGGTGGCGTTCGGCCGCCAGCAGTCCCAGGGCGATCTGCTGACCGGTAATAACATCCCAGGCCGGCATAGGATTGTTCAGTGGCGGAATTTCTCCGCTCTTTCCCACCCCGGTAAGGGCAGGAAAACCCACTTTGCAGTTGACGGTATAATCAAGCGCGCCGCGACCGTGACGGTCACCAACCAGATTCAGGTAAATCAGATCTTCCCGGTGCTCTTTCAACCGGTCATAGGACAACCAGCCCTTGGCAGGAAAGTTAGTCAGAAACATACCGGCTTCATCACCCGGGGCGGCAATCAGCCGGGTCAGCAACTCCTGACCCTCGGGCCTGCGGAAGTCCACCGCGATGGAGCGCTTGCCCTTATTCAGGCTATGCCAGTAAAGGCTTTTCCTGTCGGCGGTCACCGGCCAGCGGTTGTAGTCGATACCACCACCGATGGGATCAAAACGTATAACGTCCGCGCCCAATTGAGCCAGCGTCATACCACCAGACGGGGCGGCTACGAAAGCGCTGCCTTCAACAATACGAAGCCCTGAAAGAATGTTCTGCATGTTATTCAGTTCCTGACTGTCAGCTGACTTCGGCGTAACCGTTATTGATCACCACGACATCCCGCTCGGTCACACGGCAGCGGAAGGCTACTTCATTGCCGTTGCGCCATATTTCAGTGCGGATAGTTTCTCCCGGGTAAACCGGAGATGAGAATCTAAGCCGGATGCGATGGAACCTGGCTGGATCGTAATCGCACAGAGACTTCAGAATGGCATGTGTAGCCACCCCGAAAGTGCACAGTCCATGCAGGATAGGCGCTTTGAAGCCTGCAGATTTTGCTACCGACGGGGAAGCATGCAGCGGGTTGTAATCTCCGGATAACCGGTAGATCAGTGCCGACATGGGGAGAGTTGGCAGATCACAGATCAGATCTGCTTCACGCTCAGGAATCGGATCTGGCTTGGGCGAGGGTACTGATGGGCCACCAAAACCACCGTCACCCCGGGCTATGGTTGTGCTGATCAGGGTACACAGATCTTCACCAGTGGCAGCATCACGAACGGTTCGTTCTGACAGGATCAGGGCACCTTTGCCCTCGCCCTTGTCGACGATTTCGTTCATTTTAGTCGTAGCTTCAACCGTGCCCGAGGCAGGCAGGGGTTTATGTATGATCATTTCCTGGCCTGCGTGAAGAATCTTCACCCAGTCGATCCCGGTGTCCGGCTCTTTTGCCCAGAAACCAGGGTATGCCAGCACATTGGCCATACTCGGCATAGCCTTCAGGCCATCTTCGTAGACAAATTTCAGACAGTCTTCATCAAGCGGATCAATACCCAGCCCCACACCCAGAGCATAGAGGATGGTGTCTTTCTCGGTATAGGTGTGCTCAAGACGCTCGAACTTGCGGTTCATCAGCTTATCGTAATCGATGGCCACCGTGGCGCTCCTTTTATTATTACTGTATAGGCCAGGTATCCGGCCCCAACAGGCCGGATACTGTTCCGGGGTCAGACAGAGATCAGAACGGATCCCAGCTGAATACGTCCGCAGAGCGGCTCAGGGGATAAAAATCCGCTTCAAAGGCAGGCAACACCCTGCTCAGAACCGTCTCAGGGGTCCAGCCGTCAGACGTGTGAGCAGCGCGGAACGGACGTGGCTGGGAGAACAGGAAGATCTCGTTGTTACGCACACCGAAGATCTGGCCTGTCACGTTCTTGGCCTGGTCGCTGCACAGGGACACTGCCAGAGTGGCGATCTTGTCTGGTGTCATCTGCTGGATCTTGGCTACACGCGCCTTCTGAGCTTCGTCGTCTGTAGGAATAGTTCCGATCAGACGGCTCCAGGCGAACGGAGCGATACAGTTAGAAGTTACCCCGAAACGCTGCATGTCCAGCGCCATGGATTTGGACAGCCCAACGATACCCATTTTGGCGGCAGCGTAGTTGGCCTGACCGAAGTTGCCAATCAAACCGGAGGTGGACGTCATGTTGACGAAAGTACCGCTGCCCTGTTCTCGGAAAATCGGCGCTGCAGCACGGCTTACGTTGAAGGTTCCCTTCAGGTGTACCGCAAGCACTGCGTCAAAATCTTCCTCGGTCATCTTGTGGAAAATCACGTCGCGCAGGTTGCCGGCATTGTTGATTACACCGTCAAGACGACCAAAGGTATCGATGGCCGACTGTACAATCTTCTGACCACCTTCCCAGGACGTCACGCTGTCAAAGTTGGCAACGGCATCGCCGCCTGCAGCCTTGATTTCGTTTACCACTTCCTGGGCCGGGGTGGCATCGTTACCAGAACCATCAGCGTTACCACCGATGTCGTTAACCACCACTCTGGCACCTTTTTCTGCCAGCATCAGTGCAGTCGCACGGCCAATACCACGGCCGGCTCCGGTAACCACGATGACTTTGCCTTCCAGAAGTTTTTTATCGCTCATGACACCCTCCTACAGGTCTCTTATTGTCTGATTATTGATTTATTGGTGCAGTGAAACACTGCGGGGAAATCGAATCTGGTACGTCCACCATTCAGGCGTTACTCACCAGGTTTCTTGCAATAACTTTAAGCGCGAGGGTTTCTTCGGCACCCTCAAAAATAGACAGCACCCGGGCATCGACGAAATAGCGGCTCACCGCGGTTTCTTCGGCATACCCCATGCCTCCATGAATCTGCATCGCTTCGCGGGTAACCCACTCGGCAGCACGACAGCTGAACAACTTGACCAGGCTCGCTTCCATCTGCCCGGCTCCATCGTCCATCATGCGCGCAACCGCATAGCTGAACTGGCGGGATGCCGTCAGGGTTGCCATGATCCTCCCGAGTTTTACCCGGGTAAGCTGATAGTCACCCACAGGGCTACCAAACACCTTGCGCTCACGGGAGTAACTCAAGGCCTTCTCGAAGGCTGCCTGCATAACTCCGGTAGCCCGCGCTGCGGTCTGGATACGGCCACCTGAGAAGCCGGCCATGGTGAAATAGAAGCCTTTACCACGGCCATTTTCCTCACCAATCAGTCGGTCAGCAGGTACGAAGTAATCCTCGAAAAAAACATCATAGGAATGCATACCGCGATAACCCAGGGTGGCAATCGCCTTGCCCTGAATCACCCCGCCTCCGGGCTGCCGGTGAGAAAATTCATGACCGGAAGCAGGCGGCTTTTCTACCAGGAAGAGACTCAGCCCTTTGTGCCCCAGCGCAGAATCGGACTCGGTACGGGCCATGGTCAGCAGCAGGCTGGCCTTGCCGGCAAAGGTACACCAGGTTTTGCTGCCATTGAGCACCCAGCCTCCGTCCACTGGCGTGGCCCGGAGCCCAAGAGATGCAACATCAGAGCCGTAGTTCGGCTCGGTAATAGCAATGGCGCACAACTTTTCGCCTGATGCGATTTGCGGCAACCAGGTTTCCTGCTGAGCTGGTGTGCCCCCCTGCAACAACGCCTTGGCAGCGATTTCCGGACGGGTAATCAGGGAACCCGCAGCACCCAGAGAAGCTTTTGAAAGCTCTTCTGTAACCACAATCATGCCAAGACTGTCGTCATGGTCGTCTGGCTGCAGCCCCCCGAAACGCTCCGGGATGCTGATACCAAAACAACCGAGTTCTGCGGCCTGGCTGAGAATGTCATCAGGAATATCGAGGTCCTTGCGGTGGATTTCCTCCGCCAGTGGTGCAACCACATCAGCACCAAAGCGTGCAAACATGTCACGGACCATTTCCTTGTCTTCGCTCAACAGGCTCGGCAGGCGACTGCTGCCACGCTCGGTAACAGCTGTACCAATACCGGCGAGAAACTCAGCACTGCCGTAGCGGGCACTCATGTTGCGGATGGCAGTTGCTCCGTAGAGTGCAGACACTTCCACAACATCCAGGCCCAGATCCGCTGCCCGGGTAACCAGGCGCTGGAGAACCGAACCAACCGCTTCAGCGGTGAACGCAAGAGCAGTATCTGTTGCAACGTGATCGACATCTCCAAGCTTGCGTGCGTATGAGCACAGCTCGCGGGCGGCGCCCAGTTCAGCGGTACAGAAGGCAAGCTCGTAACAGCCCAGTTGATGATCGTCCAACAGCTTCCCATCCAGCTTGCCATTCACCGTGCAGGCCACCCTGAGATTCTTCAGTGCCCGACGGACAAACGGCTCAACCGTGTTGACGCTACTGTCTGCAAGTTCAAGAGCTGCTGTCTGTTCACCGAGACTCATGCTAAACCTTCCTGACTCTTTGAATTCTGTGAAAATGACCGGGCAGACCCTTCAGTGCTCTGCCCCGGATAAACAGCTCTACTCGTACCGGCCGATAATCGAGATACTGCAGATATTCTGGTGCGGGAAGCCTCCCAGATTGTGATTCAGAGCCAGTCGCGGATTCTTCAGCTGGCGTTCACCTGCCCGACCATGAAATTGCAGGTAATTTTCATAGATCATCCGCATGCCCGAGGCACCAATCGGGTGACCAAAACACTTGAGGCCGCCATCAATCTGGCAGGGAATCCGGCCGTCCGCATCAAAGTCACCGTTAAGCACATCCCAAACAGCCTGACCGTCATCGGAGAGCTGGAGGTCTTCCATGGTGACCAGTTCGGTAATCGAGAAGCAGTCGTGCACCTCTGTCATGTCGATCTCTTCACGTGGCTTGCTGATACCAGCCTCGTTGTATGCATTTTGGGCAGCGACCCGGGTTGTTTGCAGATATGAACCGTCCCACTTGCTGAAGCCAGCCTCTTCACCGTTGGAAGCCGCCAACTGCAGGGCTTTGACGGAAACCAGGTCTGCCTTGCCCAGGGCCCGGGCAATTTCCGGCGTGCAGACGATGGCGCAGGCAGCACCATCACTTACACCACAGCAGTCATACAGACCAATGGGCTCCGCGATATAGGGTGCATTGATAGCCTGCTCTTCAGTGATTTCACGCTGCAGGTGGGCCTTGGGATTCTTTGCGCCATTGGCGTGACTCTTCACGGAGATATGAGCCATGGCCCGCTTGAGGTCAGCTTTTTCAATGCCATACTTCGCGCGGTAACCACTGGCAAGCTGGGCGAAGGCGCCTGGCGCAGAGAGGTTCGGCCAGTACATATCGTTTTCAACACCGCGAGTACGCTGGGGCAAGCCTCCGTAGCCAACGTCCTTCAGCTTTTCCACACCCAGAGCCAGGGCGATATCACAGGCACCGGATGCTACGGCATAGACTGCACCGCGGAATGCCTCAGTTCCGGTCGCACACATGTTCTCGACCTTGGTCACCGGAATATTCGGCAAACGCAGTGCTATGGACAAAGGCATTGCACTGGAACCAACATTGGACGCATCAATACCGGCACCAAACCATGCCATCTGAATCTGGCCCTTTTCGATACCCGCATCAGCCAGCCCTTCTTCAAATGCCTCAGACATCAGATCAGCCGGGCTCATATCCCAACGCTCACCAAATTTGCTGCACCCCATTCCGAGGATCACTACCTTATCTTTGATTCCACTAGCCATTTTTATTCACCTGTATTCGCTGCGTGTGTTATTGCTGGACCGGGGTAGCCTTCCAGAAGTATTTCCGGAATCCCCGCTGGTTATCGAACTGCCGGATACGGAAGTGCAAGGAAACCTCAACCCCTGTATCCATGCCACCAGGCTCCACCTCGGTGAAGTCCATCATCAGTCGACCGCCGCCTTCAAACTCCACCAGGCCGAAGTAGGCAGGCGGATTCCAGTCAAACGTCAGGCGGTCAGCCGTCCAGGTCATCACACGCCCTTTAGCCTTTGCCATCGGGTGATCATCCTGGCTGTCCAGGGCGCCACATTCAGGGTTAACACAGTATTTTTCCTTGGGAATCTGAACCGTGCCGCAGCTGCGGCATTTACCACCGATGAATCCGGTCAGCAGGTCCTTGCGGCGATACATGGCCGCCAGATAGCTTTGCTTGTCCAGCTCTCCGCGCTTACCAACCTCACGATCCACCAGATTGTTGAAACTGAGGAACTTGTTGTAGTTGGTATCTTCACGACGGCGGGCCAGAGCGCCACCAAAACCAGTTTTCGGACGCTTGCCTGCGATAGCATCAGTTGCCCGCAACAGCACCGCGTCGGTGCCCTGACCAAACCCGGTCAGCAGAATCAGATCACCGGCTTTGGCTTTCTCCAGCACGCTGGTAAGCAGCAGAACAGGGTGAGCCACGCCGGTCACACCTATGCCACCAATGTGGTTATCTGCAACAGCATCTGCAGCAATTCCTATAGCCTTGGCAACCGCAGCCGGGGTACGGGCCTGATCAGAAGCCAGTACAAAATGAGCAATCTCGGAAGCCTTCACACCGGTTTTTTCCAGCAGGCGTGATACCGCCAGTGGCACACTTTTCATATAACCTTCGTCACGGATCCAGCGCTCTTCCCACTCGTAGTCGATGGTGGAATCTTCACCCCTGTAGTGGTCTACAAAATCGGTCACGTAGGTTTCACTGCCCAGGTACTCGGCAATCACATCTTCATTTCCAACTGCGATAGCTGCAGCGCCATCACCCCACAGCATCTCGGCACGGGAGCCACACTTGCTGCGACGGTGCTCGGAGGCAAGCAACAGAGCGTTGCCCCTGGCAGAAGCGCCAGCTTCCAGCATGGAGATCAGCGCAGAGGTTGCAGCACGCTGGGAAGCGGCAACATCCATAGTGCGCAGACTGCTCCCCAGATTCAGCGCCTGGCTTGCGACAACGGAGTTCTGGCGGTCAAGGAATGGCAGAGTGGTCGATGCCAGATACAGGGAATTGACATCGGCCGTTCCCAGAGCTGACAAACAGTCCTGACCGGCCTCAACAGCCATGGTGATAGTGTCTTCGTCCCAGTTGCAGACACTACGTTCACCCTTGGCCAGGCCGCGCAGACTGGCATCAAACCAGTCATTGGCATCAGCAATGGCAGACTTCAACAGGCGGGTCCGGGGAATGTAGGCACCGTAGGCGGTAATACCAGACATGTGATTTCCTTCCTTTCTTGTTATGCAATTCCGGCAACTCATATTGATAGCCGGAATTGCCAGATTAATAGCCGGATTAGAGAGAGCGGGCGATAACCAGCTTCATGACTTCGGAGGCTCCGCCATAAATACGGCGAACGCGGGCGTCGACAAACATGCGGGCAATCGGGTACTCACTCATGTAGCCGTAGCCGCCGAATAACTGCAGACACTTATCGACCATCACACCTTCGTTCTCGGTGGTCCACAGTTTGGCCATAGCACCTTCTTCCGGCGTCAGGGTGCCTTCCGCACATTTTTTGATGCACTGATCGAGAAAGGCCCAGCCAACTTCCAGATTGGTCTTGATATCAGCCAGAGTGAACTGGGTATTCTGAAAATCTGCCAGTGCCTGCCCAAACATCTTGCGCTCTTTAACATAGGCATTAGTGACATCAAAAGCGCGCTGGGCTTCAGCCTGGGCACGGCAGGCTATGGTGATTCGCTCGCGGGGCAACTCACGCATCATCATGGTAAAGCCCTCACCTTCCCGGCCCACCAGGTTGGAGACAGGGACACGAACATCCTGAAAAAACATTTCAGAGGTATCTGCGGCTTTCTGGCCAATTTTGTCCAGATTGCGGCCGCGCTCAAAGCCCGGGCGATCGGCTTCTACGATGATCATGCTGATGCCACGGGCACCCTTACCAGGCTCAGTGACACATGCCAGCAGAACAAAATCTGAGTTTTGCCCGTTGGTGATATAGGTTTTCTGGCCATTGATGACGTACTCATCACCGTCACGGACAGCCGAGGTACGGATCGCCTTGAGATCACTGCCGGCTCCGGGTTCGGTCATACCGATTGAGGCGATCACCTCACCTGAAACCATCCCCGGCAGCCACCGGCGCTTCTGGTCTTCAGTACCTGCATTCATCAGGTAGTAAGCGACAATATCTGCACTCACCGAAAAACCGACACTGGCTCCACCTATGGCGTATCCAGTTTCCTCTGACAGCGCCATGTTGTAGAGGAAGTCGGCTCCAGGTCCACCGTATTCTTCAGGCACGCCACAGCACAGAAAACCGTTCTCACCCGCCTTGCGCCAGAATGCTTTGGGTACGATGCCGTCCTTTTCCCACTGCTCGATATTAGGTTCAAGCTCTTCGCGGAAAAACCGGCGGGCGTTCGCTCGGAACAGCTCGTGATCGCTGCTATAGATAGAACGGTTTTGCATAAAATTTCCCTCTTTAATACGTTTGATCAGGTGTGATTCCGAACTTAAGTCACCCAAAGCAGGATGCAGCGGAGCCCGCAATGCGCGGGGAAACCGGATATGAACAACCGTATCAGCAAGGAAAAACTACAGCAATTATATACTTTTTATATCTGCCATCTTATTTGAGCATAGCTTGAGAGCGCAATTATCCTTATGCCTTTCTGATAAAAGTGATATAGAGTAAGAAAAATGAATACTTTAATGTTATAGAAGAGACCCCCTCATGGCCTTCAACCTCAATATCGACCTGCGCCAGCTCAACACCTTTCTCACCGTTGCCGATACTGGCAGTTTCAGTCGCGCCTCCGAAAAACTGTTCGTGGCGCAACCAGCACTGAGCCGCCAGATCCGCATGCTGGAGGAAGCCCTGAATGTAGACGTTTTTGTCCGCCACGGGCGCGGCGTAGTACTCACAGCCGCCGGTGAACTGCTCTACGAAAGAGCCAGGACACTGCTGCAGAGTCTGGAACGAACCCAGGCGGACGTCACCGCCGTCGCAGGCGAGGTTACTGGCCAGGTTGTGTTGGGCTTGCTACCAACGGTAACCCACAGCTTTTCAGGCACCATCGTTGAGCAATACCGCAAACAATTCCCTCAGGTCCATCTTGCAGTCCGGTCCGCCATGAGCGGCACCCTGCAACAGATGGTCATGCAACACCGGGCTAACATTGCCATCACCTATCACCACAGCAACCACAAAAACCTGCGATACCGGCCGCTGATAGAGGAACGGCTTTATCTGATTTCGCCAACCAACACCAAGGTGTCTAACCGCTCCGAGATCACACTTGAAGAAGTGCTGGACCTGCCATTGGTCATGCCGGAAGAAAAACACGGTCTGCGGGTGGCCATGGAAAAACAGGCGGCAGACCGGAAAAAAAGCCTCAACCTTGCCCTGGAAGTCAGCGCATGGCCTATGCTGACCGACATGGTGCGTCGCGGCCTGGGCTACACCATCCTTTCATCAGCCGCCGTTCATGACATGACTCAGCGCAACGAAGTCGTCGCCGTCCCCATTGTGTCCCCGGAAATCAAACGCACCCTGTCCCTTGTCACACCCACTGACCTGCCCTCCTCTGTGGCCACAACAAAGCTGGCGGAAATCATCATGCAGCAGGTGGCCGAACAGGTAAAAGCGGGCACCTGGAAAGGCGAGCTTCTTTTTAATCCCAAAGACATAAAACAGTCGGCCAGCGAAACCGGTAAAGCCGGGAACACCAGTGACGTGCAGGAAATTCTCGAGTAATTCGCACCAGCCTGGGCGGAAGGCAAACTCATGGTATACCGTGGACGCATAGGACTTATCGAATATAGATAATTGTTGGAGGCATTATCCGCTGCTAGCGTGTTTCCTGCCGTGCAACGGCGAGCGACACCGCAGGCACCAGGGCAGAAATCAGAAAAACCCGGGCCAGCGGACATAATTCCAACAAAAATATCTGAGACAGGTACTCCCTATGTCCACGTATAAACTAGCACTGGCAGTAAAAGCAGCAACGGCGGTTCTCGCATTCGGAATGGCGAGCCAGGCATCTGCCATCAGTTTCAAGGCTGGCGATGTAGATGCAAGCATCTACGGTTACACCCGCCTGAACATGACCTACGACATCGACGAGAACATTGCGGGGCCCGCTCAGGAAGGTCATTTCTCCAAAATCGCAGGCTCATCTGCCACAGGTCACTTTGGTGCCAGTGCAAACCAGAGCCGTATCGGTATCCGCCTGAAGAATCCTGATGGCGTCAAATTAAATGTAGAAGGCGATTTCTACTCGGGTACTTTCCGCCTGCGCCATGCTTACGGCGCGTATAACGGCATTCTGGCGGGTCAGACCTGGTCCAACTACACCAGTTTTGTCGGCAACACTTCCGTGCTGGATTTCCAGGGCCCTGCCGGTAACGCTGGCCTTCAACACCGCCAGGCCCAGGTGCGTTACACCACTGGAAAGATGTCGTTTTCTGTGGAAGACCCCAAAGGCGATCTGAACTCCGGTAATGGCATGGTCGCCAAGGACAGTTCACCGGCTCTGACTGCCCGCTATGAATCAAAGTTTGATGGCGGTGCTTTCTCGGTTGCAGGTCTGACAAAACAGAATTCCCATGACAATGGTATTTCGGATGACTCCGCCATTGCCTATGCAGCCTTCGCAGCAGGCAAGATCGCCCTGGGCGACAGCGTTACTTTGCAGGGTGCCGTCAATTACACCAACGGAGCCAATAAATACCTGTACCAGTCCAACGCCGATGATGCTTACCTTGATGGAACCGGAAACCTGGAAAACATTTCTGGTTACGGCGGCAGCCTGGGCGTCAGTTTCAAAATGAACGCAGGCAGCAGCATCAACGCGGTTGTAGGCATGACCAAGGTAGACTGGGATGACGCTCTGGCTGATGGACTTGCCGTGGGTGGAGAATCCGAAACCAACCGCAACATCCTGGTAAATTACCAGTGGGTTCCGATAAAGAACGTGAAAATGGGTGTGGAACTCAGCAACTGGTACACCGATCGCGTTAATGGCACCGATGACGATGCCAACCGCATCATGTTTGCTGCCCAGTATAACTTCTGATCAGTACACAGTCTTCAGGCCCGGATTAGCAGAATCCGGGCCCTTATATGCAAATTCCGCCGGGAGCTGCCCCTGACAGCAGCATCCCGAAAATGTAACCGAGGGAGGCCTGGTTCCGCCCTGCACTTTCAACGGAGGCTCAGATGAAGGTTCTGGTCGCGGTTAAACGAGTAATCGACTACAACGTAAAGGTCCGCGTCAAGCCGGATAATACTGGTGTTGATCTCGCCAACGTAAAAATGGCAATGAACCCATTCTGCGAAATCGCTGTTGAAGAAGCGGTTCGCCTAAAGGAAAAAGGTGTTGCTAACGAAATCCTAGTGGTATCCATTGGCCCCAAGGCCTGCCAGGAGCAAATCCGTACCGCTCTGGCATTGGGCGCTGACCGTGGTATCCACGTGGAAACCGACGAAGAGGTTCAGTCTCTTGAAGCGGCCAAGTTGCTTAAGGCCATTGTTGAGAAAGAAGAGCCGAAACTGGTCATTCTCGGTAAACAGTCCATTGATTCCGATAACAACCAGACTGGCCAGATGCTGGCTGCAC